>QCMO01000005.1 GCA_003213695.1 Pelagibacteraceae bacterium AG-422-C23
TAATTGATCCTCCTGTTTGAGACCCAACTGAAAGCGGTGCCATTAGTGATGCAACACTTGCCGCTGATCCACTCGAAGAGCCTCCTGGTGTACGAGAGTAATCGTGAGGATTTGTAGTTTTTGGTGGGCCAAGATACGCCAACTCAGAAGTGTTTGTTTTACCCATTACAATCGCTCCAGCTCCATGCAAAAGTTCAACTATTTCCGCATTTTGAGAATAAGATTTACCTTTTCTAATTACTGTACCGCATTCAGTTGGCATATCTACAGTCCCAATAATATCTTTTAAAGCAACCGGCACTCCATGTAATGAGCCAACTGGTTTGCCAGATTTTCTATGCTCGTCTGCATCTGTAGCTTTTTCTAATAAAATCTTTTTATCAAAATGAGCCCAAGCTTTAACATCTTTTTCAAACTTATTTATTCTTTCGACATATTTTTCACACACTTCAACAGATGTTAATTGACCACCTTTAATTTGTGAGGCCATCTCCTCAACACTAAGTGAAAATATATCAATCATTTTTTAGTCAGCAAACAATACATCTGGCAGCCATAGAGCTATTCCAGGAAACATGTACATTAAAAACATTCCAAAAATTACAATACCTAAGAATGGCATAATCCCTTTAAATATTTCCAATAATTCAACATTTGCCTTTTGAACTCCTTTTAAATAATAAGCAGACATTGCCATTGGTGGGGTTAAAAAAGATGTCTGTAAATTTAGAGCAATCAACATTGCAAAGAAATATGGATTTACATTAAAAATCTCTAAAAGAGGCAAAAATATTGGAACAAATATAATTAAAATTTCAGTCCATTCTAAAGGCCAACCTAAAAGAAAAATTATTATTTGAGTTATTACTAAAAATTGCCAAGTTGAAATATTTATTGATGTAAAAAAATGTTCAAAAACTTCATGTCCACCTAAATAAGAAAATACAGATGAAAAAGTCCAAGACCCTATAAACAGCCACATAATCATAGCAGTTGTTTTTGCAGTTAAAAAAACTGACTCCTTAAAATTTTGCCATTTTAATGTTTTATAAAACCATGATAAAAGAATTGCACCAAATGCTCCTGCTGCTGCTGCTTCTGCTGGAGTTGCTATTCCTGCCAAAATTGTTCCAAGAACTAACATTATCAGACCAAATAGAGGCACAAAAGAAACTAATACCTCTTTTAAAATTTCTGCCCTTGGCGGAATGTCTTCTGCTGGTGGTCTGGGTGCTATGGATGGATTGAGCCAAGCTCTAAAAACTGCATAAGCAATATATAAGCCTGCCAACATAAGTCCTGGGAAAATTGCAGCTGCGAATAATCGAAGTGGTGATAATTGTGCTATTACTGAATAAACAATTAACATAATACTTGGTGGAATTAAAATTCCCAAACAGCCACCGGAACAAATAATTCCTGATGCAAATTTTTTATCATATCCTGCCTTAACCATCGCTGGCCACGCAAGTAATCCCATTAAAGTTACCACTGCTCCAATAATTCCTGTTGCTGTAGAAAATAAAGTACATGTTATTAATGCAGCTACAGCCATAGAGGCTGGTAATCTATGTGCTGCTAATCTAATGGCAAAAAATAATTTTGCTACAATTCCAGCTCTTTCAACTAAATATCCCATGAATAAAAAAAGTGGCACTGCTGTTAACACGTTATTATCCATGACTGTATAAGTGTTTTTTACAAATAAAGAAAATATTCTATTATCAAATAAATGATCCATTAAGACTGGATCGTAGTAGGCATAATAACCAAAGCCTATGCCCATAGCCATCAAGGTGAATGCTATAGGAAACCCTAATAAGACTGCAAATAAAAATACACCCATCATTAAAATTGCTACTTCAGGATTAGTTAGACTAAACAGCATTTTCTTTATCTTCCTCTTGAGATGTTCTCATTAAAATTTTCTCTGTTTCCTCTGCCACAACCATTCTTGCAGGCCATTGACCAGATTGAATGCATAATATTGATCTAAATACTTCACTGATTCCTTGAATTATCAGTAGAACACCTGCAGCAGGTATCATAGATTTTACCATATAAATTTGAATCTGCGCAGGGCTACTCCAACTAGTTTCTTTTATCTTCCAGGCTTGAGCTGCATATTCGTATCCATAAAAGGCTAAAGCAATTACTCCTGGAAAAAAGAAAATAAAATATAAAACTAAATCTATCCATGCCTGAGTTTTTTGACTGAACAATCTGTAAATTACATCACCTCTTACATGTGCTTCCGTAGCTAAACAATATGCTCCTGACATCATTAATATTGCTCCATACATCTGCATACTAAAATCAAAATTCCATAAAGTTGGTGCATTGAAAGCATAGGCCATAACGACCTCATAGACTGTACCTCCCATTAAAATAACTATGCACCATGAAAAAGCTTTTCCCATCGAGGTGCTAAGAGTATCAGCAAATCTTATGAAGGATTTCATCATTATTTTTAAAGTATATTAAATTTGGCTAAAAAAAAAGGGGGTTTTTAAACCCCCCCTTTTTTAAAAATTTAAAAGTTACTTAAATTTTAACTTTTGCGATTGGACCAAACTCATTTTCATAAGCTAATTTGTAGTTCGGCTGATTCATCAACAGATACTTCATTGTTCTTTTAGCGTATGCTTTTTGAGATGCGATAATTTTCTTAAAGAAAGGATCTTTCTTAGAAAAATCACCTACAATTTTATCCCAGCCTTTTAACTGTTCAGCTAAAATAGCATCAGATGTTTGGTACACATTAACCTTATGCTCATTCATCAACTTACCTAAGTCAGTTGAATATCTGACTAAAGCTTTAAAGTAGTTATCTGAGTTTGCAGCATAAGCAGCATTTTTCAAGATAGCTTGATGAGCAGGTGAAAGGCTATTGTATCTTTTTTTGTTCACCGGTATCTCAAACATTTCTTGAGACTGGTGGAAACTACCTAAGTGATAGTGTTTAGATACATCTTGCATTCCAAACTGTGAGTCTGATGTTGGGTTGTTAAATTCAGCAGCATCAATCAAACCTGTTTTCATTGCTGGTTGGATTTCACCACCTGGTAATTGTCTTACGACCATTCCCATAGCAGTTAAAACGTTAGTAGCAAGACCAACTGTTCTATACTTCATTCCTTTAACATCAGATACTTTTGTTACGTTCTTTTTAAACCAACCAAAAGGTTGTGCTGGCATAGGCATATGAAAGAATCCAATATAATCGAATCCAACTGAAGCTACTGCTTCTTCATATAATTTTCTTCCTCCACCATACTCCATCCATCCCATAACTTCTTGAGATGACATTCCGTATGAAGGACCAGTTCCAAAAAGTGAAGCTGCAGGATTTTTACCATACCAATATGCTGTCACCCAGTGACCCATATCAAGGTTTCCATCACTTACCGCCGCTCCAATCTCTGAAGTTTTAACAACCGCACCAACTGGTTGAAGGTCTATTTTAAGTGTTCCTCCAGACATTTCTTTTACCATGTTGCAGTAGTCGCCAGCCATTTCAAAAAAGATGTTAGCGCCTGAAGGCCAAGCTGCTTGCATCTTTAATGTAACGTGACCGTCTGCTCTTGCAATGTTTGGCATTGCAACTGTAGCTGCAGCAACAGCTCCAGCTTTAGCAGCAGTTTTAAAGAACTTACGTCTTGAAGATGTTTTAATCTTCAATGATTTATTTTCTTTTGTCATTATTACTCCTATTAAAGTTAATTAACTCTAATAATTTAAACACAGATTTAGATTAGAGTCTTTCTAAAAAATCGCGTAGATGTCGCAGAACTTAATTAATTTACAATCCTTAGTAGAATTAATTTACTTTGTTTTTGCAATTTCCTGTTTTAAAAAATTCATCAATATTATCAATCGCTAAATTCGCCATTGCAATCCTAGTATCTTTAGTTGCACTTCCTAAATGAGGTAAAATAAAAGCTGTTTTTACTTTTAAGTAACCTGGATTTAGATTTGGTTCATTCTTGTAAACATCCAAACCGACAGCATAAATTTTTCTTCTATTTAGTGCATCGATTAAAGCTTCATCCTCAATTATGTCTCCTCTTGCAACGTTAGTTATAATTGCTCCTTTAGGAAAATACTCAACTGTCTCTTTATTAATCATATTTTCAGTTTCTTTAGTAGCTGGACAACAAATTGATAACACGTCTGAAACAGAAAAAAGACTTTTAATATCATCATGATAAATGGCCCCATCTTCTTTTTCATCTTTTAATTTAGATCTATTATGATAATGGATTACCATCCCTAAAGATTTAGCTATCTTGGCAATCTTCTGTCCTATTCTTCCCATGCCTAAAATACCTAGTCTTGTTCCTGTTAATTGTTTACCAATTAAATAATCAGCCGACCATTTCCAACCACCTTCTCGTGCAGCCTCTATTCCCTCTGCTGCTCTTCTACATGCACCTAAAATTAATAAAATACCAATTTCTGCAGTTGCATCTGACAAAACTTCAGGAGTATTTGTTACAGCAATACCTTTTTTTTTTGCAGCCTCTAAGTCGATATTTCCAAAACCAACTGCAAAGTTAGATATTATTTTTATAGTTTCAGGTAGCTTATTAATTGTTTCTTTATCCATTTTATCTGTAAGTGAAGTGAGAATACCATCGCAACCCTTACTCATTTCAATAACCTTTGACTGAGAATATAATTCATCATTACTATTAAATATTGGATCAAAAATTTTTGAGGCTTTATCTTCGCTATCTTTAATTAATTTTCTTGTTATCAAGATTTTTTTCATAATTATTTCCTTAATATTAATTCAGATCAAATATTTTTCCAGGATTCATGATATTATTTTGATCGATACTTCTTTTAATCATTTTCATAACTGGAATATTGTCACCATGTTCCTCTAATAAATATTCTTTTTTATGAAGACCTACTCCATGTTCACCTGTTATTGTTCCATTTAATTCTAATGCTTTTTTAATCAACAAATCATTAAATTCTCTTATCTTTTTATACATTTCTTTTTTTTCTGGATCAAAAGGCAAAAGAACATGAAAATTTCCATCTCCTAGATGGCCAACCATTGGAGCTCTAAGTCCAAATTTTTTAGCTTGTTCCTCAGCATAATTTACACATTCAGTTATATTTGAAATTGGTAGACACACATCTGTTGAATAAACTCTTCCATTGTTGATTAAAGCTTTTACTGAGTAATACACATCCCATCTTGCTTTCCAAAGCTTATTTCTTTCTTCAAGATCTTTTGCCCATTTAAATGAACTGCCATTGTTATCTTTTGATATTTCCTCAACTATTTTAATATTTTCATTATTTGAAATTTCAGATCCATGAAATTCAAAAAATAATGTTGGAACTTCCTGAATATCTTTTAATTTTGAATATCTAATACTTATTCCCATTTGATCTTTATTAAGCATCTCAATTCTTGCTATTGGAATACCATACTGAATTACTTGTTGAGCAGTTTGGACTGCATTTTCTAAAGTTGGAAAATGACATACTGCAGCCATTATACTTTCTGGTATAGGAGATAATCTTAATTGAACCTCAGTTATTATTCCTAATGTTCCTTCTGAGCCAATAAAAAGATTTGTCAAATTATATCCCGCGGAAGTTTTTTTAGTTCTACTACCTGTATTTATAATATCGCCATTGGGCAAAACTACAGTGAGACCACTAATTACTGTTTTCATTGTTCCATATTTTACAGCCATTGTTCCTGAGGCTGAAGTTGACGCCATACCACCAATAGCTGCATTAGCACCAGGATCAATCGGAAAAAAAACCCCATCTTCTCTTAAATAATCATTTAATTGTTCTTTAGTAACACAAGCTTGAACTCTACAGTCAAAATCCTCAACGTTTACGCTTAAAATTTTATTCATTTTTTCAAGGCAAATTGTTATACCTTTTTCATTACCTACTACATTTCCTTCTAAAGAAGTTCCCGTTCCATAAGGCACTACTGGAATTTTATGTTCATTGCATAATCTTAATACTTTGGAGACTTCATCATTTGTCTCAGGAAAAACTACAGCTTTAGATAAAACAGGATCATAAGTATCTTCTCCTCTGGCATAATTAGCCCTTGTTGATTCAGAGGTTGAGAATCTTCCATTAAAAATTTTTTTTAATTCTGATTGAACTTGCTCATTCATAAGACAAATATTATTAGAGTTTTATAGGAAAATATAGTCTATTTAGACAACATTTTTTTCAGATTTTCCAGCGCATCAGAAATATTTTGCTGTGAACACGCAAAGCTAAATCTTACATAATCACTACAAGTTTTACCGAATGCTGTACCAGGAACAATTGCAACTCCGGCTTCATGCATAGCCTTTTTACAAAATTCGGCTCCATTCATTCCTGTTCCAATAACCTTCGGAAAAGCATAAAAAGCTCCACCTGGCAAACTACATTCAACACCTGGCAAGCTATTTAATCCCTCATGGATTAACTTTCTTCTTTCAGTAAACTTTTTCATCATTTCATGTATCGAGTCATCGGGACCATCTAAGGCTGCTATTCCAGCAAATTGTGCAGCTGCATTTACACATGATACACTATTTATTAGAAGCTTATTAACGTGTTGAACTAAATCTTTAGGCCAAAAGCTCCAACCTAATCTCCAACCAGTCATAGAATAAGCTTTACTCCAACCTTCTAATACAATTAATCTTTCTCTCAGTTCAGGATAATTAAAAAATGTTGGCATTTCTTTATCATCAAAAATTTGCCTACTATATATTTCATCACTTAAAATTGTAACATGAGGATGTTTTTTTAAACCTTCAGCTAACTTATCAATCTCTGATTTTTCAACAAAACTTCCAGTTGGATTGTTTGGATTTATTAATATTAGTAATCTTGTCTTTTCTGTTATTAAAGAAAGAATTTTATCTGCTTTAAATTTTAAATCCTTATCCTCAGTTAAATCATATTGAACAGAGGTTGAGCCTGTATAATTAATCATAGACTCATAAATAGGGAAAGCTGGTGTTGGATGAATGATTTCTGCTCCTGGTTCACCAAAACATTGAATTGCGTAACTCATAGTTGGTTTTCCGCCAGGCATTATTAAAATTCTCTCAAAATCTACTTCTACATCGTATCTTTTTTTAATCCATCTTGTAACTGCTTGTCTGCACTCAGGAATACCATTGGACATAACATATCCATGATGTCCGTCATCTAAGGCTTTTTTTGCAGCTTCTACAACGTGTTTAGGAGTTTTAAAATCCGGCTGTCCTAGCCCCATATGAATCATCGGGTTTCCTTGTGCTTCTAACTTTTTTGCCTCTGCTAAAACTGCAAATGCTGACTCGGTTCCAAGATTTTCTAAATTTTTTGCTAATTTCATAATTTATCCTAATATTTTTATTCCATTGATTAATCTATTTTTTTTATAACTAGTTTTTATAAGTAATTAAATTTATTTTCTATAAATTAATTTTGAACTGTCTAACTCTTTCAAATTTTTACATCCCATCAAAACCATGTTTCGATTTATTTCATCATGCACATTTTGTAACAAGTGTTCTACACCTTCCTGACCACCCGCTGCCAACGAAAATAAGAACATTTTGCCAAAGCTACAGGCTTTTGCACCTGCCGCTAAAGCTTTTAAAACGTGCGTTCCTCTTCTCACTCCACCATCTAATATAATTTCCAACTTATCACCCACTGCATCAGAAATTGCTTTTACCTGATCAAATGGTGCTCTAGAACCATCTAGTTGACGTCCACCATGATTTGAAATCATGATTGCTGTACAACCAATGTCGATTGCCTTTTTTGCATCCTCTACTGACATCACACCTTTTAATGCAAAAGGTCCATTCCATTTTTTTGCACAGTATTCTGCATCTTTCCAACCCATAGAGGGATCATATTGTTCATTAATATATTCGATTACTGATTTTGCAATATTTGTTCCTTTGTCAGTTTTCTTTTTAACGTTCGATAACTCAAACCTTTTGCCTGTTAAATAATTAAACACCCAACCTGGTCTCATTGCAAAACTCATCAAGCTTTTTAGTGTGAGCTTTGGTGGAGTGGTAAATCCTGTTCTGTGATCTTTTTCTCTATTTCCAGCGACTAATGTATCTACAGTAAGACACATGGCGTCAAATCCTGCTCTTCTTGATCTATCAATTAAGTCATTTGTAATTGATTGATCTTTATGAACATAAAGTTGAAATAATTTTGGACCACTTGAAATATTTGATATTTCTTCAATGGAGTTATTGCTCATCGAGGACATACTATAAAAAGTGTTAAATTTTTCTGCAGCTCTTGCTGAAGCTTTATCACCTTCAGAATGATAAAGTCTTTGCATTGCACTTGGAGAAAGAAAAATTGGCATATCGATTTTTCTACCAAATAAAGTAGTAGATAAATCTGGTTTGCCAACTTTTGCTAAAATACTTGGAATCAAATCACAATCATCAAATGAAGCTGTATTTCTTCTTAAAGTCAATTCGTCGTCTGCTCCACCATCTATGTAATGAAAAATCGGTGAAGGTAATTTTTTTTTTGCTAAACTTCTAAAATCTTCAAAATTATAACAATCTTTTAAATTCACTATCTTCTAAATCTTAAGTTGTCTCTATTTAGATCAGAAATTTTTGTACATCCCATTAATTTCATATCTCTAACTAGTTCAGATTTATACAATTCTAAAGCTCTTTCTACACCTGGTTGACCTGCTGCAGCTAAAGCATAAAGATAAAGCCTACCTCCAGAACATGCTTTTGCACCTAGCGATAATGCTTTTAACATGTGAGTTCCTCTATGAATTCCTCCCTCACATATGACATCTAGTTTATCTCCAACGGCATCAACAATTTCTGCAAGTTGATCAAAAGGTGATCTTGATCCATCAAGTTGGCGTCCCCCATGATTTGAAACCATAATACCTGTACATCCTATATCAGCTGCTTTTTTTGCATCTTCTACACTCATTATACCTTTAAGTGCAAAATGACCTCCCCATTGAGAACAAAGTTTTTCAGCATCTTTCCAATTCATGGATTGATCTAACATAGTAGAAAAATAATTCCCTATTGAGGAGTTTGTACTTGTACCCTCTTTTACAAAGTCTTGAAGATGGGGTAATTCAAATTTACCTTTTGTTAAATAGTTTATTCCCCACATTGGTTTTGTTGCAAAACTGAATAAACTAGATAAAGTTAATTTTGGTGGAGATGTGAAACCAGTTCTTAAATCTCTTTCACGATTCCCTCCCGTAATGGTATCTACTGTTAGGGCCATGACATCAAATTTGGCTGCTTTAGCTCGTTCTAAACAAGAGTCGTTAAGCCCTCTGTCTTTGTGAAAATAAAACTGAAACATTTTTGGTGTATCAATCATTGACGATATTTCCTCGACACTAACTGTTGCTAAGGCAGAAACCCCAAACATTGTATTGAACTTTTTAGCTGCTTTCCCTACAGCTCTTTCACCATCATAATGAAAAAGTCTTTGAAGAGCAGTTGGTGACAAATAAAAAGGTAAATCTAATTTTTTACCGAATATTGTTGTTGATAGATCCACATTTTCAACGCCTCTTAAAACATTTGGAACTAAATCAACATCATCAAATGCACTTGTATTTCTTGCGTAAGTAATTTCATCATCAGCAGCACCATCAATATAATGAAATATTGGAGAAGGTAATTTTTTTTTAGCTAATTTTCTAAAATCACTAAAATTGTGACAGTCTTTTAAATTCATTTAAATTTGTTAAAACTTTTTGAAGAAATTGAACATATAGCTATTTGCCCCAGGATTTTTATCTCCCAAACTTGCATTAGACAAATGATTATAAGAAAAACCAAATTGACTATCTTTTGGTAATTCTAGGGAAAGTTGTACCTCACTTTTAAACTCTAAAGCATGACCTAAATCTTTTCCGTTCCCCTCATTATAATATCCAGGCGCAAAACTTGGTGTCAAATTTAAAGATCCTAATTTGTATTGTGCTTGAATTCCTGTGTAAAAATATGCAGCATTATCAGCTGTGATCATTGCTCCAGTTATTGGAGATAGGTTTCCTAAAAAAGTATCTCTGTTTAATTCTTCATTTTGATGTTGAACACCTACTAAGGTTGCTCTTTTACCGTTGTCACTAAAGTCAAACATACCTGTATAGACATTGAATTCTGTATTTTTATTTTTATCTAATTCTATTTCATCAGACTTTACAGGAAGACAGGATAAAAATGTTATTAAAATTATAATTGTTTTATTTAGTTTCATGAATGCAATATACTTAGTTTTTTTTTATAATAAATATTTTAAACATTATTGCACCACCAATTAAAAACATCAAGATAGGTAATAACCATAGAAAATAAGTATTTTTGTTAAATTCTGGATCATAAAGTATCCATTCACCATATTTATTTTTTAAGAATTCATAAATTTGTTTTTCAGTCAATCCCTCATTTAATTTCATTTCAATTAATAATTTTAAACTATTTGCAAATTCAGAGTCTGAATCATAGACTGATTGACCTTGACAAATTAAACACCTTAAATTTTTAGTTATTTTTAATTGTAAATCATTGTCACTTGCCATTGATACATTAAACTTAAATACAAATAATAAAATAATAATGTATTTTAAAAATTTCATTTAATTATACTTTTTATTTCAAATAATGAATCTTTATTCAAAGGTCCAATAAATCTTTTGATAATTTTTTTTTTATTAATTAAAAAGGACTCTGGCACCCCATATGCTCCCCATTCTATAGCAATTAATCCCTCTTTGTCAGATATAATAGTTTTGTATGGATTAGTGAGTTTCTCCAAAAAAAATTTAGCATTTTTATTATTATCTTTATAATTTAAACCTACTATTTCTAAGTTATTTTGATTACTTAGATTTATTAAAAAAGGATGTTCATCTCTACAAGGCATACACCATGAGGCCCATATATTTAGAAGATAAAATTTATCATTATTAAAAATTTCATTTGAACTTACTACTTTATCTTTTTGTGAAAAAATCTTAGCATTAAAGTTTGGTATATCTTTATCGTGAGTTTCTAAATTGGGAGTGTAAATATTTGTATTTTGTAAGCCTTTATAAAATATAAAAAATAAAATACAAAAGAAAGCGATTAATGATGAATAAAAAATTTTAGTTTTCATTTCTTTTATTAAACAAACTTATTATTCCACCAAAACTTATTAACAATACTGATAACCAAATCCAAATCATAAAAGGTTTATTTTGATATCTAATATTGAAATAATCCTGATTTTGTACAAGATTCATAGTCATAAATTTATCTGTAAATAAATTTGTCTTAATGTCTGCTTCACTGGTAACGATATTTGGTTGATTGTAAATTCTAAGTTCAGGCTTAAGAACTTCAATGTTATTATTTAAATTCTTAATATTAAATTTTCCAATTATCACATCATAGTTTTTAATATTTTTGCTTTTTATACTTTCAAAATTAATTTTAATTTTTTCTGATTGAAATGTTTCACCAATTTTTAAATTTGTAATAATTTCAGTTGAAAAAATATTATTTAATAAAATACTTAATATTAAAAGACTAAAACCAAAGTGAGCTAAATTTTGAGACAAATTTTTAAATCCTCTTACAAGGAAATCTTTTGATGTCGAAAAAAATAAATAAAAAGCTGAAGAAAGTAATATTGTATTGATAAGAAAATCTCCATTAAAATTTTTAATTATAAAATATGATATTAATATTGAAATAATTAAAAATAAAACTAAGAAAAACTTATTTTCTAAATCAGAATTTATCCATTTTAATTTTGGGCCAATTGCCATTACAAATAAAAACGGAATTAAAAATGGTATAATTAATTTGTTATAAAAAGGTGGACCTACAGAAATTTTTTCTGAAGAGATAACTTCCAAGAAAATTGGGTACAATGTTCCAATTAAAATTACAGTTAAAAAGTACATCATAAACCAGTTATTTATTAAAATAGAGGTCTCTTTACTTAACCAAAAAAAGTTATAATTTTTTTCATCAGATTTGTGAAAAAATAAAAAAATAAAAATAGATAAGAATATTAAACCAAATAAAAAAATTAAAATAAATAAACCTCTTTCTGGATCATTAGCAAAAGTATGAACAGAATTTAAAATTCCTGATCTCACTAAAAAAGTTCCGCACATGCTTAATGTAAAAGTCGATATAGATAAGATAATTACCCATGAAGTGAGTATTAATCTTTTCTCTAAAATTAAAATACAGTGAAATAATGTAGTAAGAGCTAGCCATGGCATCAAAGAAACATTTTCAACTGGGTCCCAAAACCAAAAGCCACCCCAGCCTAATTCGTAATATGCCCATATAGAACCTAGCAAAATTCCTAATGTTAAAAAAATCCAAGACACTAGTACCCATTTTTTAATATGTTTTGCCCACTCTTTTGAAATATAATTTAATGACGTTGCGGCAAGTGTAGAGGAAAAAATTATAGATGACCCTACATATCCTAAGTATAATATTGGTGGATGAATAGCTAAAGCGGGATCTTGTAAGATTGGATTTAGACCCAATCCTTCCATGGGAACTGGAAAGATATAATTAAATGGACTTGAGGTTTTTATTAAAAATATGAAAAAACCAATAATAATTATTTGCTGAATAAGTAAAGTTAAATTTCTATACTGTTTAGTTTGTTTCTTAGTTTTCAGTAAAAATAAAAAAATGAATAATGTCAATACTAATAACCATAGCAATAAACTCCCTTCATGATTTCCCCAAGTACCAGATATTTTATAAAAAAGAGGCTTAGTGGTGTGAGAATGATTAAATACAGTTTCATTACTGAAATCTGAATTTATAAAGGAAAAAATTAAGCCAAAAAAACTTAAACTTACAAAGAAAAACTGAAAAAATGTTAGAGATATAATTTTTTTATCAAAAATAGAGGAATTTCTAAAATTTTTTATAGAAAAAAAAACAATGATCAAAGATAAACAAAGACCAAATATTAATGAATAAAATCCAATTAAACTTGCCAAATCTATTTCTCCTTTAATGCAGCTTTAACTTCTGGGGGCATATAGTTTTCATCATGTTTAGCTAAAATTTTTGTTGCTAAAAATAGACTTCTGTCTTTCAAAAACCCCTCGGCAACGACTCCCTTTCCCTCAGAAAAAAGGTTTGGTATTACCCCTGTGTAAATCACATTTATCTCATTTTCAAAATCGGTGACAATAAATTTTAATTCTTTTTCCTCTATAAAAATTGAATTATTTTTTACCATTCCACCAATCCTAATTTTATTTTTTTCAATCTCTGCTAGTGATTTTACATCTGTTGGTGATTGAAAATAAACAACATTCTCTTCTAAAGATTTTAAAATAAGAAAAGCTGTTAATGACAAGATTAAAAAAACTAAAAATATGAAAAAAAATCTTAATTTAACTTTATTCCCATACATGGTTTAAAAGTTAGATACTTGAAGTGTTGGACAAAATTTCTTTATTAATGCTTTGAGATTTTGCAAAAGCTGCTCTTTCGGAGTTTAAAGTTCCAAATTTGGCAATAAATTTACTCTTTTCTTTTGTATATTGAATTTTAATTACAATATAAAGTAGGGTAAAACATGAAAAAGTGAATGCAAAAGCAGACCAAACGTAAAGTCCGTATCCATTCATTGTTAAAATTTCATTTATCATAATCTATCTAAACCTTTGTTTTTAATCTTTATCAGTTCTGTATTATATTTCATTAAAAAAATTAATAGAGAAAATAGAGCAAATGCCGCAGTCATAATTAATAATGGATATAGCATCGATATGTGAATAGATGATTGTGACAAAATATTAACTGAAGCTGGTTGGTGTAGTGTATTCCACCAGTCTACAGAATATTTTACTATTGGCACATTAATTATTCCTAAAATTGTTATAATAGAAGTGACCTTAAATACTTTGTCATTATTTTCATAAATTCTCCAAGAAATTAAATATAAAAGATAAAACAAAGCCATTATTAACATAGAGGTTATTCTTGCATCCCATGCCCACCAGGTCCCCCATGTAGGTTTTCCCCATATTGATCCTGTTACAATCGCAATTATATTAAATACAAATCCAGATGGTGCTAGACTTTTTGATATTAAAAAAAAATTTCTAATTTTAAAAATATAACCAACAACAGATAAAAAAGTAATTGATGAAAAAATTCCAAGACATATCCAAGCTGCTGGTACATGAACATACATTATCCTAACAGAGTGACTTTGTTTGTAATCTTCAGGGGATAATATTAGTGCTTCTGCTAATCCTATAGATAAAATAACTATAAATAAAAATAAGACATATTTTGGTGCCTTGGATGTAACTGCAAAAATTTTATTAGGTTCAAAATATTTAAACATAATTTTGATTATTTTAGTGCAATTTACTTATTATTATTAGGAAATAATTGTCTGATCAAGAATGTCAGAGGGAGATAATAACGAAGGGTAAATATTTAACATCCTTGACCAGAATAATTTACACAATAAATACCTGCTGTGTCAAAGTTTTGAGCTAAATGTGTTTAAAAAATGAATTTTTTAGTTTGAAAGCTTAAAATAGCTAGATCCTTTTTTTCCTGAAAAAATTTCCTCAATTAAAGGATGTTTAATTGGCTCATCAGAATCATCTATCAACAGATTTTGCTCTGAAACATAAGCTTCGTATGTTATTTCATCATTCTCTGCAAGCAAATGATAAAATGGTTGATCTTTTCTAGGTCTTACATTTTTTGGGATTGATTGATACCATTCTTCAGAATTATTAAATTCAAAATCTACATCGTAAATAACACCTCTGAACTCAAAGTGTTTATGCTTTACAATGTCGCCTATTGAAAATTTAGCTTTTTGAATTGGCATTAAGATTAGTATGGGTATTTAAAAAAAAAAATCAATAGAAAAAATTTAAAGTTTTTCTGAAAATATAATTTATGTTAATATCTTTTAGTGAATAAATCTCTATTAAAGTTTCTTACTGATTTTGGTCCATTAGTGATTTTTTTTTACTACTATTACGATAGTGAAAAGGATCTAAAAGTTGCCATTCCACCCTTTATAGTTGCGACAATAATAGCATTAGTTGTTGTGTGGTTTTTAGAAAAAAAAATTCCTAAGGTCCCTCTTCTAAGTGGTATCTTGATAACTTTCTTTGGTAGTTTAACAATCTACTTTGATAATCCAGTTTTTATTTATATCAAACCAACAATAATAAATATACTTTTTGGACTTGCTTTAATATTTGGAAAATATTTCACAAATGAGACTATGCTTAAAAAGTTAATGGGAAATACAATTTCATTAACTAATGAGGGTTGGGAAATTTTAAATAAAAGATGGATTTATTTTTTCTTCGGCCTTGCTATTTTAAATGAGTTGGTTTGGAGGACTCAATCTGAAGAGTTTTGGGTAAACTTTAAGGTATGGGGATTGCTACCGATAACTTTCATTTTTACAGCTTTTCAAGTAGGATTAATAAACAAATATAAAACAAATGAATAGTAATTTAAGATTGGTAATTAATAACGTTAATAACGCAAAAATAGAAGATAAGCATTTTTTTGAAAAGGATGAATTAAAAATTATTCTAGACTTATATGCAAAAATGGTTTCGGAAGGATCGTGGAAAGATTATGGGCTAAGTATATCAAGTAAACAGGTGGGCTTTAGTGTTTTTAAAAATGCCACTGAAAACGCTCTTTATAAAATTTGCAAAAACTTTAGACCAAAGAATAAAAATCTTAAATATTTAATAACAGACACAACAGGCAAAATTTTAAAAAATTCTTATGACTTAAGAATACTATTGAAAAATACTAATTGGAAAAAACTTAAAATATAATTTTATCTTCTTTGACCAAAAAGTCTCAAAAGCATAATAAATAAATTAATGAAATCTAGATAAAGAGTTAATGCTCCCATAACAGCTTTTTTACCAATAATTTCACCAGTATCACTCGCAGCATACATATTTTTAATTTTTTGAGTATCATAAGCTGTAAGACCTACAAAAATTAATACTCCTAAAATTGAAATAACAAAATACATCATTGAAGATTTCATAAAAATATTAACTAACGAAGCTATGATTATACCAATTAGTCCCATCATTAAGAAAGATCCTAATTTAGTTAAATCTCTTTTAGTAGTGTAACCATAAATGCTCATTGCTCCAAAAGTAGCTGAACAAATAAAAAAAACTCTAGTTACACTCATTCCAGTATAAACTAATAAAATTGATGATAGAGATAATCCCATTAATGCTGCAAAAATCCAAAAAGTTGTTTGAGCTTTTGCTGCACTCATTTTATTAATTCCAAAACTCATGTAAAAAACAATACCTAATGGAGCCAACATCACAATCCATTTTAAGCCTGACAAATATATGGCTTCACCTAATGGTGCTAAACCAACAATAGCTCCACTAGCATCAGTTGTTACAGACATCTTAAAAGTTAAAAGAGCAACTATACCTGTTAATAATATTCCTGTTGCCATATAATTATAAACTTTTAACATGTAGGCTCTAAGACCTTCGTCCATTACTACTGTTGATTGTTGAGCCTCTGCAGCTCTACCTAAAATGCCTTTTTTATCAAATTCCATGAAGTAGAATATATAATCTTTTACTAATTATTCAAGATGCCTTAAAAGATTTAAAAAAATTAGCTCTAAAAAATCATAATGAATTACAAAAAATTAGGAAATACTGATCTTGATGTAAGTACAATTTGTCTCGGCACAATGACTTGGGGTGAACAAAATACAGAAAAAGAAGGTTTTGAACAAATGGACTTTTCGTTAGATCATGGTGTGAACTTTTGGGATACTGCAGAAATTTACTCTATTCCTCCAAGAGAAGAAACATTTGGTAGCACAGAAAAAATTATCGGTAATTGGTTTGAAAAAACAAAAAAAAGAGAGAAGGTAATTCTTGCCTCCAAAGTATGTGGGCCAATGAGAGAATATGTTAGAGGTGGTGGAAACCAATTTGGAAAAAAAAATATCACAGAAGCCTTAGAAGGAAGTTTAAAAAGATTAAAAACAGATTATATTGATCTATATCAACTTCACTGGCCAGAAAGAAAAACTAATTTTTTTGGTAAGTTGGGCTATGAGCATGAAGATGATGGAGAATGGACTAGATTCGAGGATATTTTAGAAAATCTTAAAAAATTTATCGAACAGGGAAAAATAAGACATATTGGTCTTTCAAATGAAACTCCCTGGGGATTGTCTAAATTTTTGGAAATCTCAAATAATAAAAATCTTCCAAGAATGCTCTCAGTTCAGAACCCTTACAATTTACTAAATCGTTCTTATGAAGTTGGTCTTGCAGAAATATCCATAAGAGAACAGTCGGGGCTTTTAGCATACTCCCCACTTGCTTGTGGTTATCTTTCCGGTAAATATAGAAATAATCAATTACCAAAAGGGTCAAGAATTGAGCTTCATAAAGATTTCTGGACTAGATACAACAAGCCAAATGCAGAGAAAGCAATTGAAGAATACTACAAGATAGCAAAAAAATATAAATTAAATTTAGCTCAAATGTCCTTAAAATTTTTAGAAATTCAACCTTTCGTAACTTCGGTTATCATAGGTGCGACCACAATGGAGCAGTTGAAAACTGATATAGAAAGTGTAAGTATAAATTTAACAGACGAAATTATAAATGATATTAATCAAGTACAAAAAATTTATCCAAACCCATGTCCATAGTTAGAAAAATACTATTTTTATCAACATTAATTTTAATAGCTTCTTTATCAAAGGTTTTTGCAGAAGACTTAAAGAAAATTGGAAAATTTAAAGATTGGGAAGTTATGGTAATATCTGAAGCCTCAGGAAAAGTATGTTTTGCTCAATCATCTCCAGTGTTACAAGCACCAAAGAAAAATAAAAGAGAAGCTAGATTATTCATAACATTTAGACCTAATGAAAAAATTTCAAATGAAATTAGTGCAACTGCTGGTTATGAATTTAATAAAAAAAATACTGTTTTAGCTACATCAGGAAATAACAAATTTAAGTTTGATATAAAACAACAGGGTTTTGCCTGGATGACTAGTAATAAAAAAGAAAAAATTATGGTTAAGGTTATGAAAAAGGGCTCAAGAATTATGCTCACTGGATATAACGAAAAAGGATCCCAAACCATAGATCATTATTCACTTCTTGGATTTACAAAAGCATACAATACTGCAAAAAAAGCCTGCAGTTAATTAATGAGATCAAAAAAAAGAATTGTTCTAGCTTACTCTGGTGGTTTAGACACGTCTATTATTTTAAAATGGCTTCAAGAAAATTATAATGCTGAAGTAATTTGTTATACCGCAGACATTGGTCAAAAAATTAATATAAAAAAGATTAAAAAAAATGCCAAAAAATTTGGAGTAAAAAAAATTATTATAAGAAATTTAAAAAATATTTTTGTAAAAGATTATGTTTTTCCAATGATTAGGGGGCATGCAATTTATGAAGGTGTTTACTTATTGGGAACTTCAATTGCAAGACCATTAATAGCAAAAGATCAAATAGCGATAGCTAAAAAATATAAGGCCAGTGCTGTAGCCCATGGAGCAACTGGAAAAGGAAATGATCAGGTAAGATTTGAATTAGGATATCATTACTTTGGTCCAAAAATAAAAATAATTGCCCCTTGGAGAATTTGGAAATTGAGATCAAGAACAGATTTAATTAATTATGCAAAAAAACATGGACTAACTATTCCAAAAGATAAAAGAGGGGCACCACCTTTTTCTGTTGATGATAATTTATTTCATACATCAACCGAAGGAAAAATTTTAGAAAATCCAAAAAATTCAGCCCCAGAATTTATTTTTCAAAGAACAATTCCACCAGAAAAAGCCCCTAGTAAAGCAACTTTTATAACTATTAATTTTAGAAATGGTGATCCAGTAGGTATCAATGGGAAAAAAATAAATCCTGAAAAAATTCTTACTAAACTAAATCTTGTTGCTGGAAAAAATGGTATTGGAAGAGTAGATTTAGTTGAAAATAGATTTCTTGGAATTAAATCAAGAGGAGTTTATGAAACTCCAGGTGGAACAGTTTTGATTCATGCTCACAGAGCAATTGAATCGGTAACATTGGATAAAGAAACTATGCATAAAAAAGATGCTATTATGTCGAGGTATGCAGAATTAATTTATAACGGTTATTGGTATTCAAAAGAAAGATTTAAACTTCAGAAAATAGTAGATTTAAAAAGAAATAAAATTAATGGATCTGTTAAGCTTAAGCTTTATAAGGGTAATATCATAATCCACTCTAGAATAACAAATAGCAATGCTTATTCTATGAAGAAGGTTTCTTTTGAAGAAAATAAATCATTTAATAAATCAAATGTAGAGAAATTTATAAATTTTCACAAAAAAAGGTTAAGAAACTAGCTATTTATTTACGGCAAATTTAAGCATTGTTTATTTTTGAAAAAAACATAATTTATTTTTATGGAATCAATAAAAAATTGGATGAGAGATACTGCAAATATTCTGTTTGATGATAGCAAAAATGATCTCCGTTCTCTTCCCAAAACTGTTAGATTACAAATCTTGCTAGTCTTAAGTTTTATTTGGACTACCGTTTTCAGTTTGTACGTATTTTCATATACAACTTTTGTGTTTGGTTGGACTGGACTTTTTTTAGCTCACATTGGTTTAATATTCGCTGTATATATGACATTTAAACATTTTCATCGAGCAGAGGAAAATTCAGCTAGTGTTTTTAAAACAAAAAATTTTGATCCTTTTAAGATAATGGTTCTCGTTTTTGTAATTGTATTTATTTTTGTTTTCTCCAAGGGAATTGAGGTATTAACTAGTCCAAACCCTTATTCTTACTCGATACCTTATGAAGGTTCCTCAAAATCAGTATTTGAAAAATGGCTACCATTTAGTAAAGATAAGTAATGCAAAATATAGCAAAAAATTTACAGTTAGTTTTAATGTGCATAATTTTAGTGAGCACAGTTATTGCTGTGGGAATAGAAATTAATAATATGTTTTTAAATCAATCAGTAACTTTGGCAGATCTTCTATTAATGTTTCTATATTTAGAAGTGTTAGCTATGGTTAGAGTTTTTTGGGATCAACAATCAATAAGTATTACATTGCCTTTACTGATAGCAATCACGGCCCTTGCTAGATTTATTATTCTCCAAGGAAAAGAAATGGATCCTGCTGCACTTGTTTACGAGGCTGTAGCTATTGTGCTTATTGCTGGAGCAATTGTAATCTTAAGATTAAGACACAGTGATAAATTGGGTCTAAAGAAAAAAAAATCAAAATAATTTAGTATGAATTTTGAAGCATCAAGGGCTAAGGCCTTAGACAAATTAAATTATTTTGTAGAAAATAATCTTTCAGAATATTCTAAGCTTAGAAATTTTGATTTTGGACCAAAAAATAGATCCAACATTTCTTGTTTATCACCTTACATTACTCACGGAATTATTAGTGAAAAAGAAGTAATTAAAAAATCACTTGGTAAATTTTCTTTCTCAAAAAATGAAAAGTTTATACAAGAAGTTTTATGGCGTACATATTGGAAAGGCTGGTTAGAATTAAGACCAAATGTTTGGTCAGACTATTTAATGGAATTAAATAAAGTTAAAGAAGAATTTAAAAACAATCAGAACTATCTTGATGCAATAGAAGGTAAAACTAATATTGAATGTTTTAATACATGGATAAATGAACTAAAGGAAAACAATTATTTACACAACCACACAAGAATGTGGTTTGCCAGTATTTGGATTTTTACTTTAGAACTACCTTGGCAATTAGGTGCAGAGTTTTTTATGCAACATCTTTATGATGGGGATGCTGCATCAAATACTCTTGGATGGAGATGGGTCGTTGGTATTCAAACTCAGGGAAAGCATTATTTAGCAAGTGAATGGAATATCAAAAAATTCACTAATAATAGATTTAATAATATTAAATTAAATGAAAATGCTCCTTCAAAAATATCTGAAAAAACTTATCCAGTCATAAAAAAAGATTTTAATAATCCACAACATATAGAGGATAAAAATCTATTAATTTTTGAGAATAATCTCTCTTTTGAGATCACTGATTTTCAGAACAATAAATTAAAAAAAATTTATTTAATTTCTAATAAAAATGAGAATAGGTCTATAAAGCTTAGTGAAAAAGTAATGAAATTTAAATCCCTTTTAATCGAAGACCAAGAGCAAAGATTAAAAGCTAAGTCTATTGATTGTGAAATCATAAATATAAGTGAAATTAAAAAAATTGAAAATTGTTATAGTTTATATCCAACAGTAGGTGAAAACTTAGATTATCTAAATTCAAATAATTTAAAAATAGATTTTTTATATAGAAAACTTGATCAGTATTCTTGGCAATATTGTAATAAGGGTTTTTTTAATTTTAAAAATTATATTCCAAAAATAATTTCAACTTTTAACTAAAACCACCTAAACATTCCAATAATACCTGCTGTTGCATAAAAGAATTGTAAAAATAATATTCCTCTATGACCACCCCTATAAGCCCAAATTCCAATTAAGATTGCAGATATCAATAATAAGCAAAAACCGAAAAACTCTATTCCAATATTCATAGCTACAAATAATGAATACAATATTGCGGTAATAACCCCTGCCCATTCAAAAATTTTATTATTCATAAAAGTTTTTTAAAATTATTATAAAGAATCTTAGAATAATTATTCATATCTGTCATATTATCTTTTGCAGATTGATCAAATTTTTCTAATGCTCCATCACCTAGTTGATCTTCTAAAGCTTTTTTATATTCTGGCACACATCCCCACTCGTTAACTGTTGTGTCTTTGATCTCAATGTGAAATTGAATACCATAAGCATGATTTTGATATTTAAAAATTTGATATTTAGTAACTGGTGATGAAGCTAACAAAGTAATATCTTTATTATCCTCTATTCCTTGAACTTCATATGAATGCCATTGCAAACTTTTGATTTTATCTGGAAATTTAGAAAATAAATTGTCTTGATTTTTTTCTTTGGTAAAATTTATATTCATCATGCCAATTTCAGCTGGACTAGACTTTACAACTTGACCTCCAACTACTTCACCCAATAACTGACAACCTAAGCAAAAACCTAAATAAGGTTTTTTTAGATCAACAACAAACTCTTTAATTCTTATTTTTTCTTCAATTAGCCAAGGATATTCTTTTTCCATATAAGTATCCATTGGACCTCCCATACAAAACATTCCATCAAATTTACTTAAATCATTTGGAATTTTTTCACCTTCGTCTAGCTCAATTGTAGTAAGATTAAATCCATCAGCTAACATAAGATCTTTTATGTAACCAGGATCTTCAATTTTTATATGTTGTAAAATTATTATATTCAATAATCCTAGCTTAGCTTAGAACACTTTTTAGAACAATATTTTACTCTTTCCCAATTCAGCTTCCATTTCTTACGCCAAACAAAAGGTCTTTTACAAACAGGACAAATTTTTGATGGAAGATTTTCTTTTTTCACTAGTTTGTATTTTGTTTAATAAACTTGTCTGCAGCTGACAGAATCAATTTTTTTCTATCAGTTTTCATTTTATCAAAAATTCTTACCATCATTGAAAGTCTAGGATTTTTCAAAAAAAATTTTCTATTACGGTCAATAAATCTCCAGTACAGTCCATCCATGATGTTGCACCAATCACCTTTTTTAAAATCCATCATTTTCATAAAGTAACTAGAGCCACATATGTAGGGTTTGGTTGCAAATATTCCTCCATCACTAAACAATCCCATCCCGTAAACATTAGGCACCATTACCCAATCTGAAGAATCTACGAACATTTCCATAAACCATTTGTAAACCATGATAGGTTTTATTTCACAAAGATTCATAATATTAGATAAAATCATCAATCTTTCAATGTGATGAGACCATCCATGATTTAAAGCATTCTTAATTGCATAATCAAGAGGAGGTAATCCAGTTGTACCTTCGTACCAAGATTTTTTCATTTTTCTATTTTGTTTAAAGAAATTTCCATTTTCCATTTCGTTTGAATAACTTTGATAAATTCCTCTCATAAATTCTCTCCAACCAATTACCTGACGTATGTAACCTTCTAGTGAGTTTAATCTTATCTTTTTACTTTTGTGGAATTCTAAAACTTTTTTAATAATAAATTCTGGAGTGATCAAACCTATATTAATGTACGGGCTTAATGCACTATGAAATAAAACATTATCTTTTTGATCAACTGCATCTTCATAATCTCCAAATAAATTTGATTTCTCCTTGATGAAAAAATTTAAAAGCTTGATTACATCATTATATTCAGTAGCGAACCAAAAATTATCAGTTTTCCCCGGATGATCTTTAAATAATTTTTCAATTATTGGTTTTAACTTTTTAGTATGATTAGTTTCATTTATTTTTGGAAATTGTGGAATTGAAATGTTTTTTGGTAATTTATTCCTGTTATCCTCATCAAAGCTCCATTTACCTCCAATTGGGTTTCCATCTGAACCCATTAATATCCCTGATTTTTTTCTGACATCTTTATAAAAAGTTGCCATGAACGGTTTTTTTGATTTGGATAAATATTGTTTAAATTCCTCTCTTGAATTTAAAAACATTGGAGTTTGTACAACATTCCATTTTATTTTTTCTTTTTTAATAAATTGATTTATTTTTTTTTCAAAAAATTTATCTTCAACTTCAAAGCTTGAAATCTCTTTGATTTTTTTTGAATTAATTACTTTTTTTAATTTTTTTAAATAATCATCCTTAAATTCTTTATCTTCAATTTTAATGTATTCTAATTTAAATTTATCTCTTTTAAGACTATCTGCATGCGAACGCATTGATGATAAAAAAAGAAGTATTTTTTGCTTATGGTGTTTTTCATAAGTGCATAATTGGTAATCTTCAGCCATAAAAAATAGGTGATCCTTTTTGAAGCGGTCCAAGTATTTTGATGGAAATAATTGATTACCCAGTATAAAAAATAACTTCATAGTTAAATATAACGAATAAAATTTTTTATGTCAGAAAAATATCTTATTTTTGGTGCGACAGGTTCAATCGGATCTAGCTTAGCTGAACAACTGGTAAACTCAGGAAATTCTGTTCATTTAGTTGGAAGAAATAAAAATGAAACAAAAAGTATTTCGGAAAAACTTGGTTGTACTTTTACCATTGCCGATGTTTTAGAAGATGGATTCATAGAAAAAGTTAAAAATGACATTTCAGATGTAAAAGGTGTTGCTTATTGTGTTGGTTCAATAGATTTAAAACCTTTGAGAATGGTTAATGAAAATGATTTTAATAAATGTATGAAATTAAATCTCTATTCAGCAGTTGAAGTTATTAAAGGTTATCAAGAAAGTTTAAAAAAAAATAAAGGTTCGGTAGTTTTGTTCTCTACAGTAGCAGCACAAAGAGGATTTACTAATCATGCAATAATTGCTTCAGCTAAAGCCGCTGTTGAGGGATTAACTGTTTCATTAGCAGCTGAATTTGCTCCAAATATTAGAGTAAATTGTATTGCACCAAGTTTAACTAATTCAAAAATTGCTGAACCAATGTTGAAAAATAAAGCATTAGCGGATGGAATAGCAAAAGCTCATCCTTTAAAAAGATTGGGTGAAGGAAAAGACTCAGCCTCTCTTGCAAAATTTCTTATTACTGATGACAGCTCTTGGGTTACTGGTCAAATTATTGCTGTAGATGGAGGAAGATCAAAATTATCTTAAAAATTATGTATATTGCAATGAATAGATTTAAAATTGTTCTTGGTAAAGAAAAAGAATTTGAAGATGTTTGGAAAAATAGAGATACACATCTTGATGGTGTAAAGGGATTTAAGAATTTTAATTTGATTAAAGGTGACACTAATAAAGAGTATTCTCTTTATTCATCTCATAGTACTTGGGATTCTAAAGAAGATTTTATAAATTGGACTAAATCAGAAGCTTTTAGACTAGCCCACAAAAATGCTGCACAACACAGAGATTTATATTTAGGTCCACCAGACTTTGAAGGTTTTGACGTAGTTTTTTAATAATATGAAAATAATTTTCATATTATTAATATTTATTTTTCCAAACATAGCCAACGCAGAAAATTTTTATTTCAAAAAAATTGTGGATCTTAAGGATCCATGGGGATCAACTTTTATAAATGAAAATAGTTTACTTATAACTGAAAAAGGTGGATTTATAAAACTAGTAGATTTGAAAAATAAAAAAATAGATCTAATCAATCATAATTTAAATTTTCTTGAACACGGTCAAGGTGGACTCTTAGATATTCTTTTTAATGATAATTTTATTTATATCTCATATTCAGAAAATAGAGGTAATTGGAAAACTAGTACTTCAATAGCTAAAGCAAAATTTAACAATAAAAATTTAATCTTTAAAAATATTTTTCAAGCAAATCCTCCAATAGACTCTGGATATCATTTTGGATCTAGATTAGTGATAAAAGATAATTATCTTTTCGCATCTGCAGGCGAAAGAGGCCAAGGTATGATTGCACAAGATCCTACAAAACATCCTGGAAGTATTATTAGAATTAATATTGATGGAAGTATTCCAAAAGACAATCCTAAATTTGAAGGTAAATCAAATTGGCTCCCTGAAATTTTTCAAATTGGAATTAGAAACCCTCAAGGTTTAACTTTATCTCCATTTGATAAAAAAATTTACATGAGCAATCATGGTGCTAAAGGTGGTGATTGGTTTGGTGAAGTGAAAAAAGGGGAGAACTATGGATGGAAAATATTAGGTTGGGGAGGAAAAAATTACTCAGGAATTCCCATAGGACCTAAATGGAAACCAGGTTTTACAAAAGCAATACAGTATTGGGTACCTTCAATCGCAACAAGTGCTATAACTATCTACAAAGGTGATGAGTTTAATGAGTGGAATGGACATGCTTTAATTACGTCACTTAAAGATCAATCCTTAAGAAAATTAATATTCAATGATTTAACAAATGTTGAAGAAGATATTATCTTTAAAAATAAAATTGGAAGGATAAGAGATATACAGGTTCATCCAAATAATGGAAAAATTTATTTTTTAGCAGGAGATAGTTTATGGTTAATGGAAAAAAATTAATTCGTATTTCATCAATTTTAGTTGGAATTTTTTTTTATAGTTGTTTAAGTATTGCAATGGAAAAACCTTACCATCATTTACCAGACGGAACTTTTAGAAACCCAGAAGGTTCACCAAAAAGAGATCCAAATGTTAAATGGTCTTATAAAATATTTAATCAAGAAAAAAAGAAGCTTGATATGACAGTGCCCAAAGAGCATGTTGTAGAAAAAGAAAAAGTTTTATCAGATCTAAAAAAATATCAAGATGATGATTATGTAGCTTGGATAGGTCATGCTACTTTTTTAATAAAGCTTGGAGAAACAACAATTATTACTGATCCAGTATTCTCAAAAAATGCAGGTCCATTGATTTTTGGACCAGATAGATTTACCGAGCCAGCCTTAAAACTTAATGAAATTCCAAAAATAGATTTATTTTTACTAACACACAATCATTACGATCATCAAGACATGTCTACAATTAGAAAATTTCCATATAAAAATGCAAAAGTTTTACTTCCTCTAAAATTGAAAAAATATTTTAGAAGATATAAGGATGTTAATGAAATGGATTGGTATGATGAAATAAAGATTAACGATAATTTAAAAATAACATTTCTCCCTGCTGTTCACTGGTCGAAAAGAAGTTTAACTGATACAAACAAAACTTTATGGGGAAACTTTCTAATCGAATATAATGGAAAAAAAATATTTTTTGCCTGTGATACTGGAGTCGGAAAGATTTATAAAGATTTAGGAAAAAAATATGGCCCGATTGATCTCACATTTATTAATATAGGTGCTTACAATTTTTTCCCTATTATGCCATACAAAGACAAATCTGTTTATCATACTAACCCTGAAGAAGCTTTAGAAGTTGCACAAAATTTAAAAAGTAAGAAAGTAATTGGGATGCACTGGGGAACTTTCGTGCTATCTTTAGAGCCCATCATGGAGCCACCAATTCGATTTAAGAATAGTGCAGAAAAATATGGATTCAAAAATGAAGATGCTATTATTTATAAAATTGGTGAGTTCGGATCATTAAAAAAATTACTTGATTATAATTAGTTATCTAATAATTTTTTTTTAGCTTTTTCAAATTCTTCTTGAGTTAAAACACCATCTTTTAAAAGATTATTTAATTTATCAAGTTCCTCACTCAAATTTTTTTTATCGTCAGAGAAATTTTCATTCTCATTATTTTTTAAATTATCTTGCTCTTTAAGAACATTTTTAGCCTCTGTCCCTTTCATTATCGCATTAACACCTAAATAAAGTACAAAAGCAAATATTGGTATAACTAAACCAAAAAAAATTATTTTTTCCATAAATTAATCCTCGTCCTCTTCTCTCCAGTTTTTCTCATACATTAACCAAGCAGCTAATATAACTGAAAATGTACCAATGATCATACCATAATCAAATCCAGTCTGTTGATCATATAAATACCAACCTAACTGGGTAGCTCCTATTGGAGGAATTGTAAGTATGCCCATTAGTATTGCGATTCTATAAGGATATTTAGGTTTTTTCATTTCGTTACCTTATCAATATTAGTAATTAGTTTAAGCCTTAGATCTAAAGATGTGACTAAATACACCTGACCAAACTAATTCATATCCAAAACTTATCAAATATTTAAAAATTGCACTTTTTGTAATTTCCTTTTCATGTATTTCAACACAAATTAATTCTGGCTTAAATTTTACTAACGAAAATCCTTCCAACACTTTTAAGTCTGCACCTTCAACATCTATATCTAACAAATCTATTTTTAAATTTTTTAAATTTATCATTTTCAAAATTGAATCTAATTTAAAAGATTTTATTTTTGATTTTTTAATATTCCCTTGAAAAACCTTGTTAGCTTGAAATTTTTCTATTGTACTAATCTGACTTAACTTTTTTTGATAATACATATCAATAATTTCATCTTTATTTGATATAGCGTAATTAAAATTAAAATCATTTGGCCTTAAATAATTAAATAAATCTATTGAAAACTGATGTATATCAATGTTTATTCCATGCCATCCTTTTTTATGAAGCAAAAAAGTATTATTTCTATGAATTGGATGATAACAACCCACATCAATATAAAACCCATTTTTCTTTTTCCTAAAAAATTCATTAATAAATATGTCCTCTCCATCCATTGAATAAGAATCTTTATTCAATAAATATTTATGTTTAATAAATATATTATGAAATATGTGTATTTTTTTTTTTATCTTTTCGATCATAAAAGTATGAACTTTTATTTTTGTGATCTTTTGAAACAGTCGATTGTATTTTTTAGCAAACAAGCAATAGTCATTGGACCAACACCGCCAGGTACAGGGGTCAAAGCTTTCGCATTTTTTGAAACTTCATCAAATGCTACATCTCCAACAATTCCTTTATCCGTTTTATTTATACCAACATCAATAACTATTGTATCTTTTTTAACCCAATCACCTTTTACTAGTTCAGGAATACCAACCGCAGCAACAATAATATCTGCTTCTAAACATTCAGCTTTTAGATCTTTGGTTTTTGAATGGGTTATTGTTACAGTGCAATTTTCTTTTAAAAGAAGTTGCGTCATTGGCTTTCCATTTAAATTTGATCTTCCAACTACAACTGCTTTTTTTCCACTTAAATTTGGTTCAACTTTTTTTATCAATAAATAACATCCTAATGGTGTGCATGGTACTGAACTTTCATAGCCTGAAGATAAGTTTCCTACATTCATTGGATGAAAACCATCAACGTCTTTAGAAGGATCAATAGTTTCAATAACTTTTTGCTTATCAATATGTTTTGGTAATGGCAATTGAACCAATATTCCAGAAACAGTATCGTCCTGATTTAATTCTTTAATTTTTTCTAAAACAATTTTTTCCTCCACTGTGTCTGGATATTTAATTACTTCAGATTTTAATCCTACTTCATTAGCTGATTTCTCTTTATTACGAACATAAATTTGGCTTGGAGTCATATCTCCAATTAAAATTACAGTTAATCCAGGTACTTTGTTATAATTTGTTTTTAGTTTAGAAACTTCTTTTTTAAGTTCCTCTCTTAGTTCTGCTGCTGCTTTTTTTCCGTCGATTAAAATCATAAATTTAGAATATTAATGGTGCAATGTAGAGCTTCATACACATTTCTATAAACCAAATCAATAGAAGTAAAATTATTGGTGATATATCAAATGATCCTAAATTTGGTAGAAAACGCCTAATTTTATTTAATATTGGGTCAGTGAGACGATAGCTTAATTCTAAAATAGAATAAACAAACCGATTTTGGGTATTTAAAATATTAAAGGCTATTAACCAGCTGACAATTACGTTAGCTATAACAACATAAGAATAAAGCTTTAGTAGCTGTAAAACCAAGTAAAAAATTGCAATCATTTTTTTTCAATGTAAATTGAAGAACTTGGAAATGCGAATGAAGCTTTATTGCTTTCAACAATTTGTTTAATTTCGATAGCCAATTTCTCTTTTACAGAAAGCCATTCATTCCAACTGTCAGATTTTGTAAAACATCGTACATACATATCAATTGAGCTGTCAGAAAATTTGTCAACTCTCACTGCTATCCCAATACTCGTATTAAAATCTTCACTTTTTTTAATATGATCTTCAATTTGATTCCTAATCGTTTTTAATTGATCAACTGTTGTGTCATACTGAAGAGTAATAATCCAACTTATCAGCCAGTTTGAAGTTTCACTGACATTAATCACTGCATTTTCAGCAAATTGAAAATTTGGTATTATTGCTAAGGATTTATCAAATTTTCTAATTGTTGTTGAACGAAATCCAATTTTTTCAACTATACCCTCAATGATACCATCAACTAAAATCCAATCTCCTATTTTAAACCTTTTTTCAACGAGAACTAAAATTCCTGAAATCAAATTTTTGAATAAGTCTTGAGCACCTAGAGCAACTGCAACACCAAACAAACCTAGACCAGCTATAATTGGACCAATTTTAATGCCCCATAATTCAAGTACCGCTGCAAGCCCCAAAATAAAAATTAGAATTTTAAGAGACTTGATGATCCATCCAATTAATTCTCTTGTTAAAAGTTTATCGAGCCCACTTAGAATATAAGAGACAGGTTCGATAATTTGATGAATTACCCAAAAAATTAAAATTGTAATTAAAGTCCTATTTATTGTGTCTACAACTTCACGACCTTCGATTGAGAACGTCATATAATAACTTGCAATAAAAAAACCTACAACAATTGGCAAAAATCTAGCAGGGCCAGTTAAAGATAAAACAAAAGTATCATCTAATTTATTAGTAGTACGCTTTGAAATAATTTCTAATTTTTTAATAATAAGTTTACTAATTAGACCCCTAAAAATTAAAAATATTAAAAAAATACCTATTCCAATTAATATTTGAAATATATCAACACCCAAGATTCCTTTATTCCAAACAGATAAAAATATTTCAGAAAAATTATTTAGTATTTCCATATTTAAATTTTATATAACAAAAACTCCTCTTCTCCAGGGTTAAAAAGAAATATTTTCTTCCACTTAATTTCATTCAATATAGCTGATGTTTTTTCACCTATACACATTAAATTTGTATTCATCCAAAGAGCTTCGGATTGGTTAAATTTAATAAATTTTAATAAACTTGATGCACTATTTTGAGAATAGACATATACAATATCAGGCATATTTAACTTTAATTCTTTAACAAAATGCTCATCAAAATTTTCATTATGAATAGTTCTATAATTAATGATTCTTTTAACATCATATCCTTCTTTTATTAATTCTTGATCGAGATCAATCGAAATATTTTCTCCACTTACATAAATTATTTTTCCATTTTTTTTATCAAAATTTCTTAAAATTAGTTCTTTTAAATTTTCTACATTACCTTCAGCCGTAATAACATTTTGAAAACCTATACTTCGAGCTTTGTTTTCTGTAGCAGTACCAACACAAAAACATAAGATTTTTTTATCAATAACCTTATGATCTAAAAACTTTACAGCATTAGCACTGGTGAAAACGATTCCTTTAAATTCTGAAAAATTGATTTCATCATAATCTATCTTTCCTACTTTTAATAAAGGAAGATGTGAAACTTTATTTCCTAATGATTGAAATTTTAAAATCATTTGAGAACAGTCTTCTAATGGTCTTGTTAGTAAAATATGCATATTATTTTTTATAAATATTATTCGATTTTGTCTTTAACATTTGTCCTATCTCCTTACCAAGTTCCTCTGCTTTTTCAATTTCAGTAGATTTTTTTTCATAAAATCTTTTCGTGCCGTCCAAAGAAAAAAGTTCTGCTTCTAGTATAATTTTACTATCTTGAATTATTGCATGAACACCAATTGCAGTTTCACAATCACCCTCCAAAACCTTTAGGACTTTTCTTTCTGCTTTAGCTCTTTGATATGTTTCATAATGATTTAATTGTTTTAATATAGACTTTATTCTTTTGTCATTATCACGACACTGAAGAGAAATAATTCCTTGTCCAGCACTTGGGATTACGTCATTTACAGAAAATATTTCTGAAACCTGACTATCCATTTTTAAAGATATAATTCCTGCGTAAGACAAAATAATGGCATCATATAAACCTTCATTAAGTTTTTTTATTCTTGTATCAACGTTTCCTCTTATGAGCTTACAATTAAGGTCTTTTCTAATATTCTTAATTTGAAACTCTCTTCGAAACGATGACGTTCCTATCACTGCATTTGGTTTTAAATCTTTAATTTTTTTATTATTAGCTGTTATCAAAATTTCTCTTGGATCATTTCTTTTTAAAAAAGTATCCGTAATCAAACCATCCGTTTCCTTAGCTGGCAAATCCTTTAAGGCATGAACCGCTATATCAATTTTTTTATCTTGAAGTTCTTTTTCTATATTGGTCGAAAATAAACCCTTTCCACCAATATCAGATAACCTAAAATCTTGGACTTGATCACCTTTAGTTGTAATTTTTTTAATTATAACATCTTCGTTGCTTAAATCAGTATTTTGAACAATATTATCTTTGGCTATTTGCGCATAAATTAATGCCAACTTACTGCCTCTTGACCCAATTATTATTTTTTTATTCATAAATATATTTATTTCTTACTTGTATTGGGATTGTACAGTTAATAAAAACTATTTGAATGAGTAAAAAACCCTTAATTCTTGGAATAGAGTCAAGTTGTGATGAGACGGCTGCATCTATAATTACTGAAAACGAGGATGGAATACCTATTGTTTTATCAAATATTATATCAAGCCAAGTCGATGTACATAAAGAATTTGGTGGAGTAGTCCCAGAGTTAGCAGCTAGATCTCATATGGAGAAAATAGATTTGATTGTTAAAAAAGCAATAAACGATAGTGGTCACAAAATTGAAGAAATTAATGCCGTTGCCTCAACAGCAGGTCCAGGTTTAATAGTATGTTTATCGGTTGGTTTGAGTTTTGGAAAAGCTTTTGCTGCATCATTAAACATACCTTTTATAGCAGTAAACCATTTGGAGGGACATGCATTAAGTCCTAAACTTAATTCAAATTTAAATTATCCTTATTTATTATTATTAATTTCAGGAGGGCACTCACAATTTTTAAATGTTCAAAATCTTGGAAAATATAAAAGACTAGGAACAACTATTGATGATGCATTGGGTGAAGCTTTTGACAAAACAGCTAAACTTTTGGGAATAGAATTTCCTGGTGGTCCACAAATTGAAATTCTAGCAAAAAAAGGAGATCCGGACAGATATAATTTACCAAAACCAATAATAAATAAAGGTGGGTGTAATTTATCATTCGCAGGACTCAAAACTGCGATATTAAAGATAACCAAAGATATTAAAACCGATCAAGAAAAATTTGATCTCGCTGCATCTTTTCAAAAAACTGTTGAAAAGATTTTATATAAAAAAACTAAAATTGCATTCATTGAATTTGAAAAACAAATTACAACTAAAAAAAAAATATTTGTAGTTGCTGGTGGTGTGGCTGCAAATAAAAATATTAGATCTATGCTAAATAATTTATGTAAAGAAAAAGATTATCAAAGTATGTTTCCTCCAATAGAAATTTGTGGAGACAATGCTGCAATGATAGCTTTAGTCGGATTAGAAAAATTTAAATTAAAACAATTTAATGATTTAGATTATCCAGCAAAGCCACGATGGTCGTTAGATGAAAATGCAAAATTTCTTAAAGGTGCAGGAGTCAGATTATAATGCAATATTGGTTAATGAAATCTGAACCTGATGTATGGTCAATAGATCAACAAAAAAAAGCTGGGAAAAAAGGTGCACCATGGGATGGTGTAAGAAATTATCAGGCTGCAAAAAATTTAAGATCTATGAAAAAAGGTGATAAATGTTTTTTTTATCACTCAAATATTGGAAAAGAAATTGTAGGTATCGTAGAGGTAATAAAGGAACATTACTTAGATAAAACAGACCAATCTGGACGGTTTGTAGCTGTAACTGTTAAATTTATTGAGAAACTGAAAAAACCCGTTGGTCTTGGTGAAATTAAAAAAAACAAGCAATTAGGCCATTTATCATTAATCAAACAAAGCAGATTATCCGTAATGCCTATAGACTCTAAAAGCTGGAAAATTTTAAATAACATGGGTAAGATTTAATCTTATGGCAAAAAAAAAGAGAAAATCTAAATTAAAGAATAAACCTTCAAAAAAAAGAAGAGTTAAAAATAGAAAAAAAATATCAAAAAAGAAGAAGGTAATAAAAAAAAGAAGAAAAATAAAAAAAAGATATTCTAAAAGAAAAAGAATAATAAAAAAAAGAATTTTAAGAGATAAAAAAGACGAAAAATCTAATTCAAGTGAATTAATTTTCAAAACAAAACAAGAATGGATTAAGAATAGTCTTGCAAATAAAGCTCAATATCAAAATAAATATAACGATTCCATTAAGAACAATAACTCCTTCTGGAAGAAAGAAGGAAAGAGAATTACTTGGATAAAACCTTATAAGAAAATTAAAGATGTGAAATATAGTAAAGATGAAGTAAGAATAAAATGGTATGAGGATGGTACACTTAATGCTTCAGCAAATTGTATTGATAGACATTTAAAAGATAAAAAAGATAAGACAGCTATTATTTGGGTTGGAGATGATCCTAAAGATAGCCAAAAAATATCTTACAAACAACTTCACCAAAAAGTTTCTAAAGCAGCAAATGGATTAAAAAAAATTGGAATAAAAAAAGGGGATCGAGTAACAATTTATCTTACGATGATACCAGAGTTAGCAATATTAATGCTAGCGTGTGCAAGAATAGGGGCTATTCACTCCATAATTTTTGGTGGCTTCTCCGCAGAATCGATATCGGGAAGAGTAAATGATTGTAAGTCTGAATATATAATTACAGCTGATGAAGGTGTAAGAGGAGGAAAAACAATCCCACTAAAGGCAACGACTGATGAAGCATTAACGAATTGTCCCAATGTAAAAAAATGTATAGTTGTTAAAAGAACGGGCAATTATGTTTTTTGGGATAATGATAGAGATATTTGGTACCATGATTTAATTAAAGATGTGCCAAATCACTGCGAACCGGAAGAAATGAATGCGGAAGATCCACTTTTTATTCTTTATACATCTGGATCTACTGGGAAACCAAAAGGAGTATTACATACAACTGGTGGATACATGGTCTATGCCTCAATGACTCATCAATATATCTTTAATTATAAACCAAAAGATATTTACTGGTGTACTGCAGATATAGGCTGGGTTACAGGTCATAGTTATATTATTTATGGCCCGTTATCTAATGGAGCTACAACAATTATGTTTGAAGGTGTACCTAATTATCCTGACAGTTCAAGATGGTGGCAAATAGTTGACAAATTTAAAGTTAATACTTTTTATACTGCTCCAACTGCAATAAGAGCATTAATGAGAGAAGGTGACGACCCCGTAAATAAAACTTCAAGAAAATCTCTAAAATTACTTGGTACAGTTGGTGAACCTATTAATCCTGAGGCATGGATGTGGTACTATAAGACAATTGGAAATTCTAAATGTCCGATAGTAGACACTTGGTGGCAAACAGAAACAGGCGGAATTTTGATTTCTCCACAAACTGGTGCTATTCCCCTTAAACCAGGGTCAGCTACAAAACCTTTTTATGGAATTAAACCTGCAATTTTAGATAAAGACGGTAAAGAAATTAAAGGAGCAGGAGAAGGAAGACTTTGTATTTCACAATCTTGGCCAGGTCAAATGAGGACTGTTTATGGAGACCATCAAAGATTTATAGATACTTACTTTTCTCAATTTGATGGAAAGTATTTTACTGGAGATGGATGCAAAAGAGATAAAGATGGATATTACTGGATAACAGGTCGAGTTGATGACGTAATAATTGTATCTGGTCACAATCTTGGAACAGCTGAAATAGAAAGTGCATTTGTAGCTCATCCAAAAGTTGCAGAAGCAGCCGTTGTTGGTTATCCACACGACATTAAAGGAAACGGTTTATATTGTTATGTAACTTTGAACGCTGGAGAAAATGGGACTGGCGAATTAGAAAGAGATTTAAAACTTTGGGTAAGAAAACAAATTGGTCCACTTGCAACACCAGACTTAATTCATTTTTCACCAGGCTTGCCTAAAACAAGATCTGGTAAAATAATGAGAAGAATTTTAAGAAAGATTGCTGCAAACGAGCATGATCAATTAGGTGATACAACAACTTTGGCAGATCCTAGCGTTGTGGCTAGTTTAGTTGAAAATAGAAAAAATAATTAAAATTTTATTCTTTCTTCAAATTCTTTTTTAACAATATCCCATTTCAAGATTACAGAATTTAAAACGATTTTTCGATCTAATTTTTTTAATTCATCAGCAATTGGTGCCCACTTATATAAAGATAACGCACTTTCATTAAATGGAAGATCGTTGTAATAAATATCCCAATTTATATTTTGTAATCTATCTTCATAATTTTTTTTTGCTTCTTCAATAATATCTAAAGGCATTTTATTAGAAGTTTCATCGTCAAGAATTTTAAAAAAAATTTCTTTAGCTTTAGCCATATCATTGTAATTGAAAATAGATTTTAAATATGAAAATGAAAATAATGTCATATCTTGAAGGGCCGCAGAATAAATATTCCACTTAGCTAAATTAACTGAATTCATAAACTCATCATTTTCAAAATGAAGCACGTACCTTGTTCCCATTCTTGTTTTCAAATAACCATATAAAGTAACCTGAGTTACCCACGCCGACTTGGATTGTATGAACTCCTCAAGTTCATTTAAACTACTTATTTTCTTTCTAGGTATGAAGGCTTTAAAAAGCGCAAATAGATAAATTTTAAAATCATTCCAAGTAAGGTCTTTCCATGTAAGTTTGTATTTTGACATAAAAGTAGCTATTTACTTAATTTATACCTCAAAAACCCTTTTTTTTTGTACAATTTTAATACTTTAAATCTCCTTCATAATGGTTATGGTTTTCGCCAGTTATAACTAAAAAGAGAGAGGTATAAATGTCAAAACAAGCACAACACTGGGAAAAAACCAGGAATTTGCTATTCGTTACGTTAGCAATCTGGTTTGTATTCTCAATTGGCATCTTCTTATTCGGAGCTGAGATGAACGAGGTCACTGGACCTTTCGGTTATCCATGGACATATTGGTTTACATGTCAGGGATCTCTTGGAATATTCGTAATCCTTATTTTCTGGTTTGCGAATAGACAAGAAAAAATCGATGAAGAATTCGGCTTTTCAGAAAGAGAGGACGACTAATGATGAAAGGTAATTTTATAGATAACTTGCCTAGAGTTTATGGAATCTACACGGGTGGATTTCTAGCTTTCATAATCATTATGGCAATTTGCGAACAGATGGGTATGACTGCGAAAACAATTGGTATTTGTTTCGTAGCTTTTACAGTAGCTATCTACGCAATAATCGGTTGGCTATCACGTACAGCACAAGCAGATGCATATTACGTAGCTGGAAGACAAGTACCTACCGTGTTCAATGGAATGGCGACTGCAGCAGACTGGATGTCTGGTGCTTCGTTCGTTGCAATGGCAGGTGGTATTTATTTCAAAGGTTACGGTTATATGGCACTCCTTGTAGGTTGGACTGGTGGTTATGTATTAGTTGCATCTTTATTAGCACCATACCTAAGAAAATTTGGCTGTTACACAGTTCCAGATTTTATTGGTACAAGATACGGTGGTAATTTAGCTAGGTTACTTGCAGTAATAGTTTTAACTGTTGCTTCATTTACTTATGTGACTGCACAAATTAATGCTACAGGTACTATTGCATCTGTTGCACTTGATATTCCATTCCAATACGCAGTTTATGTTGGATTAGTAAGTATCTTACTATGTTCAATGTTAGGTGGTATGAGAGGAGTAACTTGGACACAGGTTGCACAGTACATTGTACTAATTATAGCTTACTTGCTTCCAGTATTCTGGATCAGTAACAAAATGGGTGCGGGTTTCTTCCCACACTTTATGTTAGCTGATGAAGTGGCTAGAATTGGTGAACTAGAACAGCAGTTTGGTTTTGTGGCAAATTCAAAAGAGAATCTTGCTATGGTTCCAAAAGGGTTGGCTGGAATAACTAAAGCTCACTCAGCGGTTAACGCTACACCTTGGGCATTTATTTCATTAGCACTAGCGATGATGATGGGAACAGCTTCATTGCCTCACGTGATGATGAGATATTTTACTACTCCAAGTGTAAAAGCAGCTAGAAAATCAGTAGGTTGGTCTTTATTCTTTATCTTCCTACTTTATTCTTCTGCTCCAATGTTAGCTACATTGTCTAAATTGTCATTGATTGATCCATCACTACCAACTGGTATTATTGGTAAATCAATTGCAGATGTTCAAGCAATAGATTGGTATCAAAACTGGAATCAAGCAAACTTAATGTTTGTAAGCGACTTTAACGGAAATGGAACACTTGAATTAAACGAGTTTTTCATGGGTGGTAAAGCCGTTGTGTTAGCAACACCGGAAATAGCTGGATTACCATACGTAATCTCAGGTCTGGTTGCTGCTGGAGGTATGGCTGCTGCCATGTCAACAGCCGATGGTTTGATTCTAGCGATTGCAAATGCTTTATCACATGACTTGTACTACAAGATCATTGATCCAAAAGCAGAAACAGCAAAAAGACTAGTTGTTGCAAGGGT
>QCMO01000006.1 GCA_003213695.1 Pelagibacteraceae bacterium AG-422-C23
GTGTGGTAACAGTTGCTGCCCCAGATGAAGAGTCAAGAAACACTGCTATGCAAATGATTAAAGACATCACAGCAAAAGCTGAATTAAATAAAATTTATTCTGGTAAAGTTATGAAAATAATGGAATTTGGTGCGTTTGTTAATTTTTTAGGAAAGCAAGATGGACTAGTTCATATTTCGGAATTAGCAGATAAAAGGGTGGCTAAAGTTACTGATGTTGTCAAAGAAGGTGACGAAGTAAAAGTAAAAGTAATTGGTTTTGATAGAGGTAAAGTTAAACTCTCTATGAAACAAGCTACTGAATAAAATTTAAAACCCACCTCGCCAATTGTTTTTATCATCAAATTGGTCTTTTTCTTTTTTAGAGGTGGGTCTAAATAAATAATAAATCACAAATACTAAACAGATTAAAAATATAAATATTTCCATATCTTTAATTAATGTTAACTAATATTTTTAGGATCTGGCATACCAACTTTGTTGTATCCAGCATCTACATAGTGGATTTCACCTGTAACACCGTTTGCAAGATCGCTTAGTAGATATAATGCTGAATTTCCAACATCATGGATATCTACATTTCTTTTAAGGAAAGAATGATCTTCATTCCATTTATATAAAAATTTCGCATCTCCAATTGCAGAAGCTGCCAATGTTTTTATAGGCCCAGCACTTATGGCGTTAACTCTCATATTCTTAGCACCAAGATCTCTTGCAAGATACTTAACGCTTGCTTCAAGAGCTGATTTGCAAACACCCATTACATTATAATTTGGAATAGCTTTAGTAGACTCGTAAGTTAATGTAAGCAAGCTTCCACCTTGTTTCATTATTTTTGAAGCTTCTTTTGCAACTTCTGTAAATGAGAAACACGAAATTAACATACTACGTAAAAAATTTTCTCTCGTAGTATTTAAATACTCACCTGATAATTCTGATTTATCTGAAAATGCTACAGCATGTACTACAAAATCAATTTCACCCCACTGAGATTTAATATCCTCAAATAATTTTACTACTTCTTCTTTTTTTTCAACATCACAACTGAATGTTACTTTTGAATTTAATTTTTCTGCTAAAGGGATTACTCTTTTTTTTAAAGCATCACCCAAATAAGTAAATGCAAGTTCAGCCCCTGCTTCAGCAAGTTTTTGTGAAATACCCCAAGCGATAGATCTTTCATTGGCAACGCCCATGATTAATCCTTTTTTATTTTTCATTAAACTCATAATTAAACCTTTTCAAAAATTAAAGCAGCATTAGTTCCACCAAAACCAAAGCTATTAGACATTACGGTATTTAAAGTTGCACCAGTTTCAGTTTTTGCAATTATTGGAAATTTTTTAGCTTCCTCATCCATCTCACTAATGTTTGCAGAGCCGGCAATAAAATTATTTTTCATCATTATTAAACAATAGATTGCCTCATGAACAGAAGCAGCACCCAGAGGATGTCCTGATAAAGATTTTGTTGAACTAATTTTTGGAATATTGTCTCCAAAAGTATTTTTAACAGCATTTAACTCTGTGATATCTCCAACTGGAGTTGAAGTTCCATGAGTATTAATATAATCAATTTTATTTTTAGCTGTTGACATGGCCATCTGCATACATCTTACTGCTCCTTCTCCTGAGGGCGCTACCATATCGTATCCATCTGAAGTCGCTCCATAACCAGTTAATTCCGCATATATTTTAGCTCCCCGTGCTTTTGCATGTTCATATTCCTCAAGGACTAAAACTCCACCACCACCAGCGATTACAAAACCATCTCTAGTTTTGTCGTATGCTCTTGATGCTGTTTTCGGAGTATCATTGTATTTTGATGATAAAGCAGTCATGGCATCAAACATCGCTGTCATTGCCCAGTGAATTTCTTCACTACCACCTGCGAACACAATATCTTGCTTACCCATCTGGATTAATTCCATGGAATTTCCAATACAATGACCACTTGTTGCACATGCTGAGCTCATTGTGTAATTAGTACCTTTAATCTTAAAAGGGACAGCCAGAGTAGCCGAAGCAGTACTTCCCATAGTTCTTGGTACAATAAAAGGCCCCATTAGTTTTGGAGTTTTAGCTCTAGTTTTATCTGCTGCTACAATTACGTTTTCAATAGAAGGTCCACCTGAACCCATAACAATTCCAGTTTTAAAATTACTCACTTCGGTTTCCTCAAGACCTGAATCTTTAATAGCCTCTTTCATAGCTATATAGTTATAAGCAGAGCCAGAACCCATAAATCTTATAGTTTTTCTATCCACATGATCTTCAAGTTTTATGTTAGGTTTACCATGAACATGGCTTTTTAAATTATGTTCTTTGTACTCTTCAGAAAATGAAATCCCTGATTTAGAATTAAGTAATGATTGGTGAACTTCTTCTTGATTATTACCTAAACAAGAAACAATACCAAGCCCTGTAATTACTACTCTTCTCATTATTTAAACAATCCTACTTTTAAACTATCAGCTGAATATATTTTTTTATCATCTGCCAAAACTACTCCATTTGCTAGACCTACTGTTGTTCCACCTGGTGACATAATTTTTTTCATATCAATTTCGTACCTGACTAATTTAACATCTTTTAAAACTTCTCCAGTAAATTTAACTGTACCCACTCCTAATGCTCTTCCTTTACCTGGATTTCCTATCCAACCTAAATAGAAACCCACTAATTGCCACATGGCATCAAGCCCTAGACATCCAGGCATAACAGGATCTTCTTTAAAATGACAATCAAAGAACCATAGATCTTTTTTAATATCCAGTTCTGCTTTTAAAGATCCTTTATTAAAAGATCCGCTATTATCATTAATCTCTGTAATTCTATCAAACATAAGCATTGGTGGAAGTGGTAATTTTGCATTACCAGGACCAAAAAGACTGCCATTTCCACAATTAATTAGTTCGTCGTATGAATAGGAGTTTTTTTTCATAAGATTTGACCCCCTTATTACTTGATTTTAGGCAAATATAATATACATAAAGTTTAGAATTATTATAAAAAACAATGATAAAAAATAGCGAATTTATTGAAAAATTAAGAATATCAGGTTTAAGACCCACTAAACAGAGACTAAAAATATGTGAGGTATTGTTTAATAGGGAAAAAACGTTTCATTTTACAATTAATGATCTCGCAAAAATCATATCTGATAGATTAAGTGAAAAGATTTCTTTAGCAACAATATATAATACAGTTCATGCATTTAAAAATAAGGGCTATTTAAAGGAAATTTCAATTAACAGTGATAAAAGTTATTTTGATACAAATACTACTGACCATCATCATTTTTTTGATGAAGATAATAGCGAGTTAATAGATTGTGATAAGGATAACATTGATCCAATCAATATAAAAAAAAATATCACTGGAAAAAAAATTAATTCGATAGAAGTTTTAATTAAAGTTGCGAGTGATAATCAAACTCAAAATTAATCTAATAATTTCAATTACTTAAAAACTATATTATAATTATTCTAAACTGTTGACATCTAGTTTAGAATAATTATATTTTAGTAAATAATTAAGGAGATTAATATGTCATTAAAAGGAACAAAAACAGAAGAAAATCTTAAAGAGGCTTTCGCTGGTGAGAGCCAAGCTAACAGAAGATATCTTTATTTTGCACAAAAAGCAGATATTGAGGGATATAACGATGTTGCTACAGTTTTCAGATCGACTGCTGAAGGAGAGACTGGTCATGCTCATGGCCATCTAGAGTATTTAGAACAAGTTGGAGATCCCGCAACTGGCAAACCTATTGGTGAAACTAAAGATAACTTAGCCTCTGCAGTAGCTGGCGAAACTCACGAATATACCGACATGTATCCCGGTATGGCCAAAACGGCAAGAGAAGAAGGTTTTGAGGAAATAGCTGATTGGTTTGAAACATTAGCTAAAGCAGAGAAATCTCATGCTGGTAAATTCCAAAAAACCCTAGAATCTATTAGCTAAAAATTTTTTAAGTGGGCAATTTATTGCCCACTAAATAATTCTTTTCAAAAAAATTTAAAATGCGAGCAAACAAAGAAGGAAGCACAGAAGCACCTACAAGGCATCCAATTGATTTTGAACACCCAGATTTTTTAAATTCAAAAAAACTTGATGATGAAATGAGGAGGGTATTTGATATCTGCCATGGATGCAGAAGATGTTTTAATTTGTGCGACTCATTTCCCAAACTTTTTGATATGATAGATGAATCAAAAAATGAAGATGTGGAAAGTTTATCAAGTGAACAATTTACTCCAGTAGTTGATGCTTGTACATTATGTGATATGTGTTTTATGACTAAATGTCCATATGTACCACCTCATGATTTTGATTTGGACTTCCCTCATTTGATGCTTAGATATAGAACAGCCCAGAAAAAATTAGGAAAATTATCATTTATACCAAGGCAATTAGCAGAAACTGATCGAAATTCTAAATTAGGTGTAACGTTTTCAAGATTAATAAATTGGCTATCGAATATAAAAAATAAAATTTTTAGAAAAATATTAGAGCTCACTACAGGAATAGATATTAGAGTTCAACTACCAAAATATAATTCAGAGACATTCTCTAATTTTTTTAAAAAGAATCAAAGTAAGTTAAATTTCGGTAACAAAAATATTAGTAGAAAAGTTGTCATTTATACTACTTGTTTTGTAAATTTTAACAAAAAAAATACAGGTATAGCTGCTTTAAAAGTCTTAAAAAAAAATGGAGTTGAAGTTCAAGAGGCTTATCCTGGCTGTTGTGGCATGCCCTTTTTAGAACAAGCAGATTTACCTAAAGTTGTAAGCCAAGCAAAAAAAGTTTCTAAAGATCTGATTGCTTGGGTAGAAAAAGGATATACAGTAATCTCACTGACGGCTAGCTGTGGACTTATGTTAAAGTTTGAATGGCCACTTTTGTTGCCTAATGATGAAAATATTAAGAAATTATCTAAGAATGTAATGGATATCGATGAATATGTAGTAGATATAGCTAATAAAGAGGGTTTAGTTGAAGGTCTTAAGGAAATTGATGGTGGTGTAACAGTTCATCACGCATGTCACGCTAGAGCTCAAAATATGGGTATTAAAGCGAGAGATATGTTGAAATTAATACCAAATGCCAAAATAGATGTTGTTGAACGATGTGCTGGTCATGGAGGCACATTTGGAGTAATGAAGGATACACATGATCTGGCTTTAAAAGTAGGAAGGCCCACTGCAAGACAAATTAAAAGTAAAAATAACAAATATATGGCTTCAGATTGTCCTTTAGCAGGTAAGCATTTAAAACAAATGGAGTTAGATACAAATATTTCAAATGATGAGGCAGTACACCCTATCGAATTAATCGCAAAAAGTTATAGATTGTAATTATGCCCAAAAATAAAAGAGAAATTCAAAAAAGTGATATTATGCCAATGGATATTTACACAAAACAAAGAAAAGAACTGAGAAAAAATATTGTTGAATATAAAAAAAATAGAAGAGTTCCTCTAGGTCCGTACGCAACATTTTATTTTGAAAGTTACGAGACAATGTTGGCACAAGTACAAGAAATGCTTTTTATAGAGAAAGGTGGTGATGAACAACTGAATGATGAGTTAACAGCATATAATCCTTTAGTGCCAAATGGTAAGGAGTTAACAGCCACATTAATGTTTGAGATAGACAATCCTGTTTTAAGAGCAACATTTTTAGGTAAAGTTGGAGGAATTGAGGAAAAAGTTTTTATGAAAATTAACGGGGATATTGTTAAAGCCATTCCTGAAGAAGATGTAGACAGAACATCGGCTGAAGGAAAAGCTTCTTCTGTTCAGTTCATTCATTTTCAATTAAATGATAAACAGATTGAGATATTTAAATCTGATAAATCACAGATAGAACTCGGTATAGAACATAATGAGTATTCTCATTCAACAAAATTGAGTGATATAACTGTCAAATCATTATCTGCAGATTTCAGTTAGTTCTTCCCCAAAGATTATCAACTTTAACCCATCCTTTAAATTTTTGTGTCTTAATTTTACACCAAATGCCATCACACTTCTGAACAACTAAAACTCTTCCTTTTTTAATTTTAGCTAATGGTTTTGAAAAATTTGATGGTTTTTTAAATAAAATTTTATCTTTTAAAGTAATGACTGAGTTATTTTTTTTTAATTGTGAAACATGTATCCAGCCACTGTTATTCTTTATGTCTATTATTCTTCTAAAATTCTCTTTTTTATCAATTTGTTTAATTGGTAAATTGATTTTTTTATAAACAAATTTGATTGGAGATTCAAAACTAGGACCATATCTGACATTCACCTTATCTTTTTTAAGAGATAAAAAAGTTTCCTCAGCAATTACAACTGATGAAAAAAGAATGATAAAAAAAAAAACTAAATTAATTCTTAGAGTTAATTGCACAGGCATTTTTTTTGTTTATTTAATTTTACTTTTCTAAAATTTAAATTTAATAAATCTAATACAAAAATAAAACCATTTAAATTTTTTCCTATACTTAAAATTTCTTTTAAAACTTCGTTTGCTAGAATAGTTCCAATCATGCCAGCTACTGTTCCCAAAATTCCCTCATATTCACAATTTAATATGTCATCAGAAATCATTTCCTCTTGAAAAAAACATCTTATACATGGATTACTTTTATTTTTAAAATTAAAATTAAATATATGTCCATCAAATTTACTAATTGCTCCAGTAATTAATATTTTTTTTGTTTTGAGACAAACATCATTTATTAAAAATTTTGTTTTAAAATTATCAGTTCCATCGACCACATAATCATATTTTTTAATAATTCTATCAAAATTATCTTTAGTAATTTTTTTTTTGTAACAGTTAACTTTTGTTTGTGAATTAATTTTATTTAATTTCTTTTTGGCAGCTGTTACTTTTGATTTATTTATATCAGTAGAATCATATAAACTTTGTCGATGTATATTAGATAAGTCTACATTATCTGAATCAACAATACCTAAAAAACCAACACCTGCTCTTGTTAAGAATTCAGCAACGGGACAACCTAATCCTCCCATTCCTATTATTAAAACTTTAGACTTTATTATTTTCTTTTGTCCCAAGGCGCCTATATCTTTTAAGATAATTTGTCTTGAAAATCTTTCAATTAAATTTTTATTAAGTTTTAAACTCATTTACCTGTTGAACCAAAACCACCCTCTCCTCTTATGGTCTTAGGTAAATTAACAGTTTCTTCTAATTCCATTTTTATAACTGGAGCTAAAATCATTTGAGCAATTCTATCACCATTATTAATTACAAAATTATTACTTCCATGATTATATATAATAACTTTAATTTCACCTCTATAATCACTGTCAACAGTTCCTGGTGTATTTAAAACGGTAATATTATTCTTTGCAGCTAAGCCTGACCTCGGTCTGATTTGAATTTCATATGCTTCTGAAATAGCTAAAGATATGCCTGTAGGAATTATTGACGATTGTTTTGGTTTGATATTAATAGGTTTTTTAATAAATGCCATTAGATCCATACCAGAAGAACCAGTTGTTTTATATTCTGGCAGCGTTACTGCTGGATCTAATTTTTTTATTAGTACTTTAGCCATTAATTAATTTGGGCAACAATTCTATCAACAATTTCCTCTGATATTTCAGATTTTCTTTTCAATGAAAGCTTTTCTTTTTTCATAGGATTGTTTTTATAGTGAATACTTACTTCATTATAGTCACTATTAAAGCCAAAATCTTTCTTCGATACATCGTTTGCTATAATCCAGTCACAATTTTTATTTTTCAGTTTTGAAGTTGCATATACATCAATATTATTAGTCTCAGCAGCAAAACCAATTACTAATTTTGGCCTCATTGAATTATGATTTGAAATGAAATTCAATATATCAATATTCTTTTCCAAAGGAATATTTATGTAGTTTTGTTTTTTAATCTTATTATCACTTTTGTTTTTAACTTTAAAATCTGCCACTGCAGCTGTAAAAATCGCTATATCTGTGGGTAAGCTTTTTTGAGTTGCTTTAAACATTTCCTCAGCTGTCTCAACTTTAATAAGTTTAATATTTTCATTTATTTCTAAATTTGTAGGTCCAGATATTAAAGTTGTATCGAAGCCTCTTCTCGATAAAGACTTTGCTAATTCATAACCTTGTTTACCACTTGATTTATTTGTAATAAATCTAATAGGATCAATATATTCATTCGTTGGTCCTGCAGTAACAAGCGCTTTAATTCTATTATTTTTTGATTGATTTATAAAAAAAGTATTTATTTCATTTAGGATATCTAAAGGATCTGACATTTTACCTTCTCCATATTCACCACAAGCCATGTCACCAATAACTGGACCAATGAATTTATAACCATATTTTTTCAATGTTTTTATATTATCTTTAGTTGATTGATGTTCCCACATTCTTACATTCATTGCAGGAGCTAAAAATATTGTTTTATTTGACGCAAGAATTACAGTTGAAGCTAAATCATCTGAAGAGCCATGGCTAAGTTTTGAAATTGTATTAGCAGTTGCGGGAGCTATTATTATCAAATCAGCCCATCTAGATAATGTAATATGATCCATTTCAGATTCATTATCTGTATTAAAAAGATCATGATAGACTTTTTCTTGCGATAAAGCTGCAACAGAGAGAGGGGTTATAAATTCTTTTGCATTTTTCGTTAAGATAGTTTTTATTTCAGCATCATTTTTTTTTAATAACCTTATTATTTCAAGACTCTTATAAGCTGAAATTCCACCACAAATTATTAAGAGAATTTTTTTGTTTGTTAAATTATTCATGGGCTGAATTAAAATACCAATAAACCAAAAATTACAAGGATTAATAAACCAATAATAGACTGATTTCTAAAAGCAATCATTTCTGATTTTTTTGTATTTAGCGCATTATAAGAATTAGAATTTTGAGGAATTTGTCCACTAGCTAAAAAAGTTAGAGCCTGATTAGCCTTATCCATTATTTCAGGAAATTCAGGTAATCTTTTAATTACTTCAGATGTGTTTTGAAGTGTTTCATTAATAGTTGTTAAGGGATCTTTTGTTTCTTTAAGCCAATTTTCAAGCACGGGTTTTGATGTTGTCCAAATATTGGTATTAGGATTTAATTTTCTGGCTACACCCTCTACTACAACCATTGTTTTTTGTAACATTAATAGTTGAGGTTGGGTTTGCATATTAAATTTCTCAGTAACATCGAATAGTTGCTTTAATAATTTGCCACCAGATATATCCTTAACTGATTGACCAAAAATTGGTTCGCCTATTGACCTTAATGCTTGTGCAAGATCATCAATTGGAACTTCTTTAGGAACCAAGCCTGCTATTAAATGCACTTCTGCGACTTTACGGTAATCTCTTTGTATAAAACCAAACAATATTTCTGCTAAAAATCTTTTACTCATTTTATCAAGTCTGCCCATAATTCCAAAATCAATAGGAACAATATGGCCATTATTATCTATAAAAATATTTCCCTGATGCATATCTGCATGAAAAAAACCATCTCTTACAGCATGTCTTAAAAAGTTTTGAATTATATTTTCTGCAATTTTTTCAGTATTTAAATTTCTTTTTTTTAATTCATCAGTTTCTCTTATTGAAATTCCATCAACCCAGTCAAGTGTCATTACATTTTCACTTGTAAAATTCCAATAAATCTGTGGAACTTTGAATCCGACGTCGTTTTTTGTATTTTCTGAATATTCGTTAGCAGCAGCAGCCTCAAATCTAAGATCCATCTCTAGATTTGTAATTTCTTTTAACAAAAAAACAACTTCTACTAATTTAAGTCTTTGAGTTTTTTTAATTAAAGACTCAACCAAAAAAGCAAAAAGCATTATTGCATCAATTTCTTCATTAAAAATTTTCTTAATATCTGGACGTAGTATTTTTATCGCTACATCTTTAATTGTTCCGTTATCATTAATTTTTGCTTTATGAACTTGTGCTATTGAAGCTGCAGCTACAGGTTCACTTAATTCAATGATTGAATTATAGGTGTCTTCACCCAAATCATTTTTAATTATCTCTTTTGCTTGAAGCAAAGAGAAAGGAGGTAATTTATCTTGAAGATTTTCTAGTTTTTTTGAAAGTTCTTCACCAATGATATCTGGTCTTGTAGCTAAAAATTGTCCAAGTTTGATAAATGTAGTTCCCATTGATTCCAAAGAACTTGATAACCTTTCTCCTTCATCTTGATTTACATCTAATTTTTTTTTGTGAGAAAAAGAAAAAGCTAAGATTTTAAATAGTAACTTAATTGCCGAAGGTGGTTCTTTAAATTTTGAGGTTATATTTAAAATATCAGATTTAGCTACTTTTCTACCTAATTTAAACAAAGTAGTAATTTTTTTAAACATTAAATTTTCCATCCACTATGTATAGAAACTATTCCACCTGATAAATTTCTGTAAGAACAGTTTTTAAAATTATTTTTTTTTAATAAATCAATCAACTCATCTTGATTTATAAAATTTTCAATACTTTTAATTAGATATTCATAAGGAGATTTCTCACCTACAACTAATTTTCCAATTTTAGGTATTATTTTAGAGTAATTTTTATAAAGGAAATCTAAATTTGAATTTTGTATTTTCGAAAATTCCAGACATAAGAAACGGCCACCAGGTTTTAATACTCGATGTGCTTCGTTTAAAGCTTTATTCAAATTTTTTGTATTTCTTAATCCAAAACTTATTGTGTAAAAATCAAATGAATTATTTGGCAAGGGAAGTTTTTCAGCGGAGGCAATAATCCAATTTAACTCTTTGAAATTATTTAATTTCTCCTTTCCTTTTAGAATCATTCCCTTATTAGGGTCAACACAAGTTATGTTAGATGAGTTATTTGTATAATTTAAAAAAATTTTAGCTATATCACCCGTTCCACAAGCGACATCAATTAGTTTTTTGTTAGATGAAGGGTTCATCATGTTAATGAGACTTTTTTTCCACAGGCGATGAGCACCTAATGACATAAAATCGTTCATAAGATCATATTGATTATAAACTTTGTCAAAAACGTTTTGTACTAGCCCTTTTTTATTTTGTAGGTATTGTTGCATAAATTTTTATATATATTGAATATAGTATTAAATGCCAGAATTACCAGAAGTAGAAATTGTAAGACAGTCGTTAAGTAAAAAAATTAAACAAAAAAAGGTTAAAAAAGTAATAGTTAAAAATAGAAATTTAAGGTTTAAAATTCCTGTATATTTTGAAAATTTTTTAAAAAACATCAAGATAACTAAGGTTAAAAGATTCTCGAAATATCTTATTTTATGTTTATCTAATAATTCATTTTGTTTAATTCATCTTGGAATGTCAGGAACTATCCACATTGTTAACATTAATAAAAGAAGTTCAATTACGAATACAAGCTTTTATAACTTACCAATACTTCCCAAAAAACATAATCATGTAGAAATTTACTTAGATAATTTTAAAGTGGTCTATAATGATCCAAGAAGGTTTGGTTTTTTTCAAATAATTAAAAATAATGATCAATTAAAAAAAAGATTTCTTAATTTAGGATATGAGCCATTTAATTATAAATTTAATTATGAATATGTATATTCATTTTTTAAGAATAAAAAAAAGAGTATTAAAAATTTTTTACTTGATCAGAAATTTGTATGTGGAATTGGAAATATTTATGCTAGTGAAATCTTATTTTTATGTAAAATTAATCCAAATAAAAGTGCATATTTATTAAAAAAAAAGGATTGTAAAAAAATTGTTTTTAATTCAAAAAAAGTTCTTTCAAATGCAATTAAAAAAGGTGGTTCAACTATAAAGAATTTTAAGGATACAGATGGGATAGCTGGTAATTTCCAAACTAACTTTAATGTTTATCAAAGGAACGGTTTAAATTGCAAAAGATATAAGTGCAAAGGCATCATAAGAAAAAAAAATATTAGTAACAGATCCACCTTCTTTTGTAATATTTGTCAAAAATAACTAATTATTTGATTGACCAAAATAAATTCTCAAGTTATACCCCTGCGAATATGGCCAACACAAAATCAGCAATCAAAAGAATTAGACGAATTTCTAAACAAACAACAGTCAATAAAGCAAGAAAAAGCAGATATAAAAATGCACTTAAAAAGATGAACCTTTTGATAGATGGAAAAAAGAAATCAGAAGCAATTAAATTCTTACCTAAGTTGAATTCAGAGCTGATGAAAATTGCAAAGACAGGTATTATTAAAAAACAAAACGCATCCAGAAACGTTTCAAGAATTACTAAAAAAATATCAACAATCTAAACCCTTATACTTTTAGTTGATTCAACTGAAGGCATACGCAAAATATATGTCTTTGTAAAATTTAATTACAATATTTAGATTTAGTAAACTTATAAATATTTTCAATTCAATTATAAATTTTATTTGTATCTTTATTCAATCAGGAATTTTATTTTTTACGGAATTTTTATGGTTGTGATGTCAAATAATTTTTTTAAAAAAATAAATTTTTACACAATCCAGGATTTTATTTATTTTTGATTATTCAAAATTATTTGTTGCATTAATTTCATTATGGTTCTAACTGAACTTTCCCCATATAAATGAGAAATACTTTTACAAATAAAAATCTAGCTAATTTAAAGTCTGAAAAGTTAGATTGGAATTTAATTCAAACTGAAATGAAAAATAAATTGGGTTCAGATATTTATGAGAGCTGGCTTAAAAAAATTGATTTTGTAGAGGAATTTAATAACTACATTTTATTATCAGTTCCAACAAGATTTATAAGAGATTGGATAACATCTCGTTATTTGGATCAAATTTTACAATCTGTTAAAAATTTTAAAAAAGAAATAATTAGAATTGAATTTAAGATAATAGAGAGAAACGAAAACAGTTCTCAAAAAAAAAATGATTCAAATCAAAATGAAAACAAAGAGAATATTTCTTTTATTAAAGATTCATATCTTCAATATAATCGAATTGATCCTAATAAAAGATTTGAAAATTTTATTACCGGAACAAGTAATAAGCTTGCATACGAAGCATCATTAAAAGTTTCAGAAAATGTATCTAATTATAATCCACTCTATATTTATGGCGGTGTTGGAATGGGAAAAACACATCTTTTAAACTCGATAGGTCTTGAATTAAAAAAAGACAATAAAGTAATGTTTATTTCCGCAGAACGTTTTATGTATCAATTTGTAAAATCAATTAAAGCAAATGAGATGGTGAAATTTAAAGAATATTTCAGGAATACTGATGTTTTGCTAATAGATGACATTCAATTTATGAATGGCAAAGAAGCAATGCAAGAGGAGTTTTTTCATACTTTTAATGCATTACTTGATAAAGGATCAAAAATAATTGTTTCAGCTGATAGAGCACCAAACAAACTATCTAGAATTCAAGAGAGAATTAAATCCAGATTTTCTGGAGGATTAGTTGTTGATATACAGAAACCAGACTATGAACTAAGAAAAAAAATTGTTGCAAAAAAAACGCAAGAGTTGAATAGTTTATACCCAGATCAAATAAAAATTTCTAAAGAAATCCAAGACTTTATTAGTTTAGAAATTAAAACTAGTATAAGAGAACTAGTGGGAGCGATTAATAGAACTGTTTCATTTTCTAGAATTTATAATAAAATTCCAAATTTAGCAGAAACAAAAGTTGTTTTAAAAGATTTGCTTAATTTAGCTGAAAATAAAGTAACGATAGACTTAATTCAAACTTTAGTTTGTAAGTTCTTTAAAATAAGTAAAAATGAAATGTTATCATCTAGAAGATCAAGATATTTGGTAAGGCCTAGACAAACTGCAATATATCTTACAAAAATTTTAACTTCAAAGTCTTTACCGGAAATAGGACGAGAATTTTCAAATAGGGACCACACAACAATTATTCATTCTGTTAAAACAATTGAAAAATTAAAAGATAAGGATCCCGAAATGGTTGATAATATAAACAAATTAAAAAATCAGATATTGTATAGTAATAAGGAAAATGAAATTTAACGTAAATCAACAGGATCTTCAGCAAGCATTAAATTATTGCCAAGGTGTAATTGAAAAAAGAAGTACTCTTCAAATTTTATCAAATATTCTATTAGAAGCTCATAGTTCAAAATTAACCATTACAGCAACAGATTTGGATTTAATATTTATTCATAATCTTAATAATATAGAAGTCCTTGAAGAGGGAAAAACAACTACAACTTCATCAATTATGTATGATATAGTAAGAAAATTTTCATCAGGAAAGAAAATTAATCTTACTTTAAATGAAAAAAATAAATTACATCTCGAGTCGGAAAAATCTATATTCAATTTAAATTGTATAAGTGCTTCAGAATTTCCATTAACTGATGAAAACTTTAATCAAAATGAATTTTCAATCAAATCAAAGCAATTTTTAAAGCTGCTTAATAAATGTAAATTTTCAGTTTCAAACGATGAAACAAGACATTATTTAAGTGGAATATATATTCATCAAACAGAATTTGAGGATAAACATTACTTAACTGCCGTCGCTACTGATAGTCATAGAATGTCAATATCAAAGATAAGACTAGACCAAAAAATTGAATTTGAACCAATAATATTGCCAAAAAAAACTATTTTTCAATTATGTGCCTTATTAGATAGTTATGATGGTGAAGTTAAAATTTCAAATATTAAATCTAAAATTAAATTTGAGCTAGACAATAGTGTTTTAATTTCAAAATTGATTGATGGTAAGTTTCCTAACTATATACAAGTAATACCAAAAAATAATCAAAAAAAATTAGAAATTAATCTTAAACTTTTTCTAGATTCTGTGGACAGAGTAGCCTCCGTATCATTAGACAAAAAAGATGGTGTAAAATTTAATTTAAAAAAAGATATTCTCGATTTATCGGTAAACAATACCAATAGTGGAGATGGTAAAGAAACTTTAACAGTAAATTTTGATCATGAATTAGAAATAAGTTTTAATTCTAGATATTTAATAGATGTAGCCTCTCAGCTTGATGGAAAAAATATTGAGTTATTTTTTAATGAGGCGGGTTCGCCTGTACTAATTAAAGACCCAGGTGATTTTGATAGTATTTTTGTCGTCATGCCAATGAAAGGTTAGTTTAACTCATTTAGCTCGGAATAAATATTTTTTTCTAATAATTTAATAAATTCTTCTTTTGAAAGTCCGGCATTTATTGGTTCTAAAATTGAAATAGTTATTGTTTTGTTGTTGCTCATAGCACCCTTTTTTGGCCAGACATAACCTGAATTTATAGCAACAGGTTGGCAAGCAACATTTAATTCTTCATAAATTCTTGATGCACCTTTTTTAAAAGGTGGCCTTTCATTTGGTAAAACCCTAGTGCCTTGAGGAAAAATTATCAAAGGTCTCTTAAAATAATTAAGTGTTTTTGAAACTTCAGTATAAAATCCTAAGTTATCTCTAGAAATTTTATTTCTTTTGATTGTGATAGATCCAATTTTTTTTAAATACCATCCGAAGATTGGAATTAAAATCAATTCTCTTTTAAGAATAAAAACAGGAGAATTAAATATTGTTTGTAAATAAAATGTTTCAAACATTGATTGGTGTGAAGATGCTATAAAAAATTTTTTATCTTGAATAATATTATCTTTACCTTTGATAATAATTTTTATTGATAAAAAAAACTTCAAACAAAAACTTGTCCAATAGCCCATGATTTTTCCACCAATTAATGTGACCTTACGCGGTAAGATAAATGCAGGTATAAAGATTATTGAGATTAAAATAATTCCTGTAAAAAAGAAAATTAAAAATATATTTTTTCTAATCATTATTGCAAAAAGCTAGATTAAATCTTTGTACATTTGTCTCTTTTTAATAACTTTAATTTTGGAACCTTTTATTAATATTTCTACTGGTTTTGGCCTTATATTGTAATTCGAACTTAATGACATTCCATATGCTCCAACATCACAAATAACTATTAAATCCTTTTCATTTAATTCCTGAAAATTTTTAATAAGTGTAAATTTATCTGTACTTTCACATATTGGTCCAACAAATTCACAAGGCTTTTTTGAATTTTTACTCTTTTTTATAGATGGTAATATCTTATGGACTGCTCCATAAAGTGCCGGTCGCATTAAATCATTCATTGCTGCATCTAGAATAATAAAATTCTTTTTTTCACTTTTTTTAATATAAGTAATTTTGCTAACAAGAAATCCTATATTTCCAACGATAGATCTACCAGGTTCAAAAATTACTTTTAATTTATTTCTTTTTAAAAATTTTTTGATTGCAATATTATATTTTACATAACTTAGTTTTTTACTTTTATCGCTATAAGAAATACCCATACCACCCCCCAAATCAATAAATTCGAAATTGTGGTTAGTTTTTTCTAAAATTTTTTCAATGATCTTTAATGTTTTTTCGTAAGGTTTGTGGTCTAATATTTGACTTCCAATATGAACACTAAGACATTTTAGGTCTATATATTTAGAATACTTACAATATTTTATAATTTCAAAGAATGTTTTATTGTTTACACCAAACTTGTTTTCTTTTTTTCCAGTAGAAATTTGACTTAAAGTTTTAGCATCTATATTAGGATTTAATCTTATACCAATTTGTATTCTTTTATTTTTTCTTTTTGCTATTTTTTCAATTTCTTTAATTTCACTAATAGATTCTGCATTAATTAATAAAATTTTTTTATCAATTGCATAATTTATTTCATCATTAGTTTTACCAACACCAGAAAATACAATCTTTTTAGGATTAATTCCCGCTTTAATTGCAGCCATTAACTCACCTTTTGAAACTACATCAGCACCTAATCCAAATTTTTTTATTTCCTTTATTAAATTAATATTTGAGTTTGATTTTATTGCAAAACAAATTAATGGTGCAAAAGATTTAAAATTTTTTTTAAAATTTTCTACATTTTCTTTGAGTTTTGAATATGAGTAACAATATGCTGGGGTCTTAAATTTTTTTGCTACAGTCTCTACACTAATTTTTTCAATTGTAAATTTGTTATTAATATATTTCATTAAATTTAGATTGAGAGATATTTTTTTATCTCAGTCTCTTTTTTCGATTCTTTGTACACTGGATCTCCTTTTTTTCCACAAGAGACTAAAACACAGCATACAAATACAATAAAAATAATTTTTTTAATCATTTGAGTTTATTGTATTTAAATATCATCTTTTTGATATTATCAAAAGAGGTTCCACCGTATGTTTTTTTTGATTTAATAGAATTCTTTAAATCAAACACTTTTAAAACATCATTTGTTAATTTAGGTTCTATTTTCTTTAATTCTTCCAAAGAAAAGTCACCAAGTTTCTTCTTTTTCTTTTCAGCCAGATTAACTAGATCAGCTGTTTTTTGATAAGCTTTTCTAAATGATAATGAATGATTTTTTACTAAATAATCAGCAAAATCTGTTGCAGTAATATATCCTGAGTTAGCAAGTTCGAGCATTCGTTTTTTGTTAGGGCTTAAATTTTTTAGTACCTCATCAAATATTTTTAAACAATTAATTAATATATCGTTTGAACTAAAAATTATCTCCTTATCATCTTGTAGGTCTTTGAAATAAGATAATGGTAATCCTTTTAATATTGTTAGCATAGAAAATAAGTTTCCATATATATTACCTGATTTACCTCTTAAATATTCTAAGGGATCTGGATTTTTCTTTTGAGGCATAATTGATGAACCGGTTACAACTTTATCTGATAAGTTTATCAATTTGAAACCATCTGAATTCCAAATAATAAGTTCCTCAGACATTCTAGAAATATGCATAGCACACACAGATACACAATATAAAAAATCCAAAACAAAATCTCTATCAGAAACAGTGTCAATTGAATTGTTAGTAGGTTTTTTAAAGCCAAGTTTTTTTGTAGTAAAGTCTCTATCAATATTAAATGATGTTCCAGCTATAGCTGCAACTCCCAAAGGGTTTTCGTTTAAACTTTCTAAATTATTATTAAATCTTTTTCTGTCTCTCTGGAAAATTTCAATATAAGCCATAAGGTAATGTGCAAAAGATACTGCTTGCGCATTTTTTAAGTGGGTAAATCCAGGCATGATAGTATAAATATTTTTTGTTGCCAAATTCAAAGTACTTTTGATTATTTTATGTAAACAAAAGTCAATCTCTTTTGATGCTGATTTTATCCAAATTTTCAAATCAGTAATAACTTGGTCATTTCTTGACCTACCAGTGTGAATATATCCCGCTTCTTCTCCAATAATTTGAAAAAGTCTTTTCTCAATATTCATATGAATATCTTCATGATTTTTATTGAATTCAAATTTTTTATTAGAAATCTCCTTTTTAATTTTACTAAGACCATAAATAATTTTATTTTTAATTTTAAAAGAAATTATCTTTTGTTTAAACAACATTTCAACATGTGCTATGGATCCAGTGATATCCTCTTTATAAAGTCTTTTATCAATGTCTATTGAACTTCCAACTCTTTGAAAAAAGGAGGATGTGCTATTTTTTATCCTATTTTCCCATATTGCCTGGTTGTTTTTATTTTTTGTCATGATAATTAATTATACCTGTTTAGCATGAGATTTTTAATATTATTTATTTTATTATTATCTAATTCTTTTGCAGATGAAGTAGTAGATTTTAAAAATCTCGTGATCAATAAAGAATTAAAAAAATATGAGGATTTAACGTTTTTAAATGTTGAAAATAAGCAGTTAAATTTAAAGGATTATCGAGGAAATCTAGTTTTATTGAATTTTTGGGCAACCTGGTGTGCACCATGTAAAGAGGAAATGCCTTCACTGGATCTTTTACAAGTTAATAAAGAATTGAATAATTTAAAAATTTTCCCAATTAATATTGGTAAAGATAATAAAGAAAAAGCTTTGTCATTTTTACAAGAATTAGAAATTAAAAATTTAGATCTATATTTTGACACACCGATTACATTAGCAAAAAAATTTGGATTAAGAGGAATACCAACAACAATATTATTTGATAAAAATGGAATGGAGTTTGCTAGAATTATTGGATCGATCGACTTTGAAGATAAAAAATTTATTAAATGGTTAAGTAATTACAATTAATTTTTAAAAAAATATGCAAAACCAACTAAAGCAATTATCGCTAAAAATTGCAGCAAAACTCTTAATTGCATTAGTTTATTAGAATATTTTTTACTTGTTTCTCCACCCTTAAATAATGTTCCAATGCCAAGAATTAAAACAATTCCTACTGCCATTAATAGTACTATAGACAATATTTTAACTAATATTCCAGAAATCATATTTGTATTGTAGGGTGTTATAATAATAAAAAAACATAAATCAGATAGTATGACATTTTGCCTTAATTCAAAGATTATTACACCAGAAAACAATCAACAGATTAAAAATGCTATAATAATGCTACATGGTTATGGTGGTGATGGTAACGACATAAGTATGTTATCAATGAATTGGAAGAGATATTTACCGAATACCATATTTATTTGTCCCAATGGCCATGAGATATGCCCAATAAACCCTTCAGGTTTTCAGTGGTTTGATCTTACAAAAGAAGACCCGATTTATGTTAAAGAACAGTCTTTTAAAGCTGAGAAGATATTAAAAAAGTTTATTGATGAAATAAAAAACAAATTTAACTTACCAAGTAGTAAAATTTGCTTATCTGGATTTAGCCAGGGTTGTATGATGTCAATAAATTTGGGTTTAACATCAGACGAAAAATTTAATTGTATTGTGGGGTTCTCAGGCAAAATAATTGACCATGAAGACCTAAAAAATAGAAAAAAATCATCACCAAGTATATTGTTGATCCATGGTGATTCTGATCAAGTTGTCTCACCTAACTTTATGCTTGAAGCAAAAGATTTTTTAATTAGAAATAACGTAGAGATAGAGACACATTTAATTAAAAATTGTGATCATCATATTCCTATTGAGGCATCAAGTTTAGCTTTAAATTATATTTTAAAAAAAATAAGTAACGACTAAATATTGAAATAATTTTTTATTTAAGTTAAACTTTACTTATGAATAGCTTTCTTGAACAAGATATATCTCTAGAAAAATGTCCTGCATTAGTTTTAAATGCTGATTATAGACCCTTAAGTTATTATCCCTTATCGTTATGGTCTTGGCAAGATACTGTTAAATCAGTTTTTTTAGATCGTGTTATTATCGTAAGTAATTATGATAGAATTGTAAGAAGTCCTTCATTTAATATGAAGCTTCCAAGTGTTATAGCTTTAAAGGATTATATTGTTCCTCAATCAAAGCCAAGTTTTACAAGATTCAATGTTTTTCTAAGAGATAAATTTTCATGTCAATATTGTGGTAGTAGTGAAGAATTAACTTTTGATCATTTATTACCAAGATCAAAAGGGGGTGAAACACATTGGGACAATGTTGTAACTGCTTGTTCATCTTGTAACGTAAAAAAAGGTGGAAAGTTATTAAAATCCTCTGGCATGAGACTTGCTCAATATCCGTATCAACCATCTACTGAGGATCTTCATCGAAATGGTAAAAATTTTCCCCCTAACTATTTGCACAAGAGTTGGATGGACTATTTATATTGGGATGTAGAGCTTGAAGCTTAAAAATTAAACTTTTTCAGATATATTGATTGCTATTTTTGATCCGGTTTTTATTATTTTATCCATAATTGAGTAAAAACCTTTTTTAGTTGCACCTTCCTCATAAGCAATATCTTTGTGATGTAATTCGTCTTCTCTAAATTTGATAATTCTTTTCTTTAATTCTTTTTCCTCAGCCCCTAATTGATTAATTTGATTTTGATAATGTTCATCTATAACTTCTTCTACAGAGGCAGTGCATAACATAGCTGCTTTTTTTCCTAAAAGTGTAGAGCCAAAACCTAGTCCAATACCTAAAAGATCCCATAAAGGAAGAAATTTCGTTGGTTTGATTTTTCTTTTCATTATTTCTTTTTCAAAAAACTCACAATGTTCTTTCTCATGAATTTTCATTTCCTCTATGGTCTTTTTTAAATCATCATCTTTGACTAAAGTATTCAGTGCTAATAACTGGCCTTCATAAATTTTGACAGCACCTCTTTCACCTGCATGATCAACTCTTATAAATTCTTCTACTCTAGCTTTTGAATTTTTCATAATTTTTAAAAATATTTGTTAATGTAATAATAATAACAAAGCTGAGAATTATATTAATAGTTGTTAAAGAAAATCCAAAAATCTTAAATGTCACATCTTTGCAACTTATTACTTTTTTATTCAATTGTTTCAATAACTCCTCCTTAGAGAGAACTTCATCAGAACCTTTCAATCCACAGATTGCTGATTCTTCAAAAATACTTTGTTCGATGCCAAAGTGGTACAGTGAAATTATAAGAGAAAAAGTGAATATTAATATTAGTAACAATATTATAAATCTCTCATTTTTTGCAAAAATATAATTTATTACTATTAAACCAAGACCTAGTAAATAAGGTATCCTCTCTATCAAGCATAGATTACAAGGTTGATGCCCTAATTTATATTCTATGAAATATGCAGATATTATTGATATTAAACAAATAAAAAAAAATATCTTTAAGTAAGTCTCTAATTTTAACTTATTCATCAGATTAAAAAATTAAATATATTATAACTCCAATTATAACAATTAATATACCAATGATTGTAAACCATTTAGATCCATGCTCATTCATAAATTTAGTAAATAGATCACCAAATTTATAGGATAAATAAGACACTATAAAAAAACGCAATCCTCTAGAAAATAAACTTATTAAAATAAAGATAAAAATATTAAATCCAATTAAACCACTAGCTATAGTAAAAACTTTATAAGGAAGTGGAGTGAAACCAGCTAAAAAAAGAATTCCAAGCCAAGCATAGAAACCTTGACTATTTATTAAACTTTTTTTGAGAACAAAAAGCTTATCTTCATAGCCATAAAAACTCATTATTTGCATTCCAACATCGAAAAAGAAAGTACCCATCAAATAACCTAATATTCCACCTATGACAGAAGATATTGTAGCTATTATGAAAATCTTAATAAAATCTCTTTTTTTTGAGATAACCATCGGGATTATCATCACATCAGGTGGTATTGGAAAAAAAGAACTCTCAACAAAAGAAACCAAAGCCAAATAGTACTTAGAACTTTTATGTGCTGCTAAATTTAAACATTTTTTATAAAGAGTATTAAACATTTTTTGGTTTTAATATAATTTTAGTTCTTATACTATTTAATAAATAATTAAACAATTAAGGGCGAATGGCGGAACTGGTAGACGCGCACGACTCAAAATCGTGTTTCGCAAGAAGTGAGAGTTCGATTCTCTCTTCGCCCACCAAATAATATGGAAATAAATAAATTAAATAGCTTAGTAGAACTTTTCTATGAAAAGTATAAAGAGAAAAAAAAATTTACTAAACACCCCTTTTTAAAATGGTTAAAAAGTGATGAAAATAATTATTTTAGTTGGGCAGAAGTGGAATGTCATATTGCTAATTTAACTGAATATTTAAGAAAACATTTATCTCATGGAGATAGATGTGTCTTATTATCTGAAAACAGGCCCGAATGGCTTATTGCTGACATTGCAATTATGAATGCGGGAGGTGTAACTGTTCCATTGTTTACAACCTATTCTGAAAAAGATTATAATTATATAATAAATGACTGCAAACCAAAGATTTGTATTGTTTCAGATAAGATTCAATTAAAAAAGATAGACAAATTTATTTCAAATGAAACGAAAGTTTTATCAATTGAAAATATTGATGAAAAAATTGAAAGTATTAAAAATATTACAAAAAAAAATTCTACTCAAAATTTAATAAAAACTTCTATATCTTTTAATAATAAAATAAACAGAAAAGATCTTGCTTGTATTATTTATACTTCAGGAACAACTGGAAATCCCAAAGGAGTGATGCTTAGCCATGGTGGAGTTTTATCAAATTGTGAGGGGGCTAGAGAAATTCTGGATTTATTAGTAAAAAAAGAAACACCTGTTTTTTTAACTTGGCTTCCTTTGTCTCATTCATACGAACACACTGTTCAATATGTTCAAATATCACTTGGAGCAAAAATCTATTATGCCGAGAGTTTAGAAAAATTACTACCTAACATAGCTATTGCAAAACCTACTATTATGACGGCTGTCCCAAGATTTTATCAAAATCTATATAGTAAAATTTCTTTAAATATTTCAAAACAAAAAGGATTTAAAAAAAAATTGATAGATAGTACTATTTTGTTAGGAACAAAAAATTTGAATAATGAAGGATTGAATTTTAGGGAAAAAATCGTCAATTTTTTTTGTGAATATCTAGTACGGAGAAAAATAAGAAATCAATTTGGCGGCAAATTAAAAGCCTTTGTCTCCGGCGGAGGAGCACTAGACAAAAAAATTGGGGAATTTCTGAATTCTTTAGGATTAACTACACTACAAGGATATGGATTAACAGAAACATCACCTGTGGTAAGTTGTAATATTCCAGGAAAAATCCAAATTGAAACCGTCGGACCTCCTTTCAAAACTAATGAAGTAAAAATTGCAGAGGATGGTGAAATTTTAGTTAAAGGTGAAAATGTAATGCTTGGTTATTGGAACATGAAAAAAGAAACAGATGATGTTATTAAGAATGGGTGGTTACATACAGGTGACATAGGAGAAATTACTAAAGATGGCAACTTAAAAATAACAGATAGAAAAAAAGAAATTATTGTTAATCTTGGTGGTGATAACATTTCACCATCAAAAATTGAAAATTTGTTATGTCTTAACGATAAAGTTAAACAAAGTTTTGTTTATGGAGATAAAAAAACTTATTTAGTTGCATTAATCGTAAGTGAGAGTGAAAAAAATAAAAAAGAAATTGAATTTTACCTAGAAAATTTAAATAATAGTTTATCTTTAGTAGAAAAAGTTAAAAAAATTAAATTAATTAAAGAAGAATTTACAATTGAGAATGGAATGTTAACTCCGACTTTAAAATTAAAAAGAAAAAAAATTTTAGAAAAATATAAAGAACTATTAGAAAAACTTTATTAAATACGCAAAATATTTGATTATTAAGCGCATAAACATTAACTTTTTTACACATTAAAATAATTATAAAAATTATTTAATTTTAAATTTTATTTTAAAAAATTTAACTTTAATTAAAGAATTGACATAACGTTCATAAAAAAATAAAAATAACTTAATAGCGAATCATTTTGATTCGTTTAAACTAAAAGGGAGCTAAAGATGCCTAAGAGAAGAAAAAAAGCAAAGAAGGCTAAGAAAAAAGCTAAGAAAAAAGCTAAGAAAAGAAGAAGAAGATAATAACTTAGTATTCTTTATTAAAAACGCTTCTCATAACGATTTACGTGTGAGAGGCGTTTTTTTTACTCTTCTATTGGTTCCTCTGTTTCAGAAATTGGTTCATCATCAGGTAAAGAAGAAGGAGTTTTGGCAGCAACCTGTGCCACTGGTTTAGATTGACCTTCTTGATTTCTTTTTAAAGCTTTATCTAATTTTTTTTGAGTATCTTCTAAAGATAAATTTAATATTATCTGAAATTCTGACAATATTCTTTCATAAGCTTTTTCAAAAAGTTGTCTTTCACTGTACGATTGATCTACCATGAGATCATCACCCTTATTAAGATCTCTTACTACTTCAGCTAATTCATAAATTTTACCAGATGAAATTTTTGCTTCATATTCTTGAGCTCTTCTACTCCACATAGACCTTTTTATCTTTGGTTTGCTTTTAAGAATAGAAATACATTTATTGACTTGATTGATTGTTGCTAATGGACGAAGATGAGATTGTTTATTAACTGGCACCATCCCATTTGCTTTATCTTTTTCAAATTTAATTATATAGGTCTCAACATTAATACCACCTATATTAATTTTTTTAAATTCAGTAATTTGGCCTACACCATGTTTGGGGTAAACGACATAGTCTTTTATTTTATACTCTCTTTTTTCTGTATCTTGTTTTTTAACTTTTTTGATTTCTGGTTTTACCTCATTATTTTTTGGAATTCTTAAATTCTCAGATTTTGTCTCTTGGTTTTTTTCAGCAGTTTTTAAAATTTTTTTATTTTTTGATTTAATTATTTTTATTTTAGATAACTTTTTTGATTTATTTTTAATTGATGTTTTTTTTATTTTTGTAACTTTATTTTTAGTTACTTTTTTTTTGATTTTTTTTGTAGTTTTCTTTTTAAATGTTTTCTTTAAAATATTTTTCAAACTTATCTTGTTCATCTTTATATTTTTCATGATCCGAAGGTGGATCTTTTTTTTCTGTTATATTTGGCCAGATCTCAGAATATTTTGCATTGATTTCAAGCCACTTATCTGCTCCAGGTTCTGTGTCTGCTGTTATGGCATCAACAGGGCATTCTGGTTCACAAACGCCACAATCTATACACTCATCCGGTTTAATTACAAGCATATTTTTTCCTTCATAAAAACAATCAACAGGACATACGTCTACACATGTGGTATGTTTACATTTTATACATTTATCATTTACAACATAGGTCATTATAAATTTTCTTTTTTAATTTTTTCTTTGATATCTCCCATAATTTTACTGTCAATATATAATAGTCCCGCTAGTCTTCTCATTAAGCTAGTTTCATAAACATCAGCTTTTTTATCTGCGTATATAATGCGCCATAAAGTTTCTATTATTAAAATTTTTTTTTCATTATCCATAATTTTCACTTCTTTTGTGAAGTTTAAAATTTGATTTGAATTTGATTCTATTTCGTTTGCTTCATTTAAAATTTTATCTATATCCTCGCTTTCAGGATTTATTTGTTCTAAAGTTTTCTTAATTATTTTTTGTTCTTTAGGTGAATAATTTTCATCAATTTTAGCTGCATGTATTAATAGGGCAGCAATTTTTACTAAATCAGTATTTTTATTCTTTTTTAAAAACATTCTAATTTAAATTTAAATTTTTTAGAATTCTAAAAGGACTTTCTTTTAAAGATTTTTCTTTGAATGTCTTTTTATTATTTTTTATGGGTAGATATTTGAAAAATATTTCATCATTTTTTTGAATAATTTTATAATTCATACATTTTAAAAGATTTTTAAAATTATTTTTTGTACAACCTAATAAATTTAGCATTTCAGGAACCATTTTTATTTCTGTATTTTTATCATTATTTGAATTGATAATTTGTATAAATAATCTTTCTAAAATATCGATTCTTACATAAAAATTATCAAATTTTTCAAATCCGCAGAGCAACATAAAATTTTTATTTTTTATATTTCTATCATCTAAAAAATTAAGGCCAAATGTTGGAGGTTTTAAATTTAAATATTTTTGGTGGTAATTTTTCCAAAGTAAAGTTCTTAAAGAAACTGCTTCTGGTTTTATAAGTCTATATAAAAAAATATGATATCTACCAAATTTAACACCAAGATCTCTTAAAATTTTTCTCTCTTCTTGCCCAAGATTCTTAAGATATTCGTTGACCTGATCTCTTTTAAGAACACCATTATTTTCATATAATTGATATGCTAAAGCTTTAATTGAAGAGTTTTTCTCTTTAAGATCCTTAAGATCAATAAGACTTTTTAAAACAGTACTAATTTTTGTTTTTAACCAATTTTCTAAAAATATTATTAATTTTTTTTTTTGATCTTGTTCAATAATATCATCAACAATCAAATCAAAATTAGGACTTAAATAATTTTTCCCCGGGGTTAATTTTCCTATTGCAAAATCATTCCAATAAATTTTAAAATCCTCATGAAGTTCTATAAGCTTTGTATCAATTATATTTTGGATTCTTTTTTCAAGTTCAGGGCCTATAGTTTGCCTTGCAGCCTTTTTAAGAGATTTAATATCTGTTTCAAGAGCTCCTTTTTTTAAATCTAATTCTAATTTAAGACCATTTATTCTGCCAATAAATTGATCATCAATCATTACCTCATTATTTTCTAAAATTTTTGTATTAAATTCCATATCCTGTTTCAAACCTCTTGCAAGTACACTTGCTCGTTTGTCGATAAAAGTTTTAGTAAGTTCTTCATGAAGTCTGTCTGAAAGTTTGTCTTCTAATAGTTTTGTTTTTTCAATCCAATATTCTTGATTTTCTATCCAATTATTTTTATTCGAAACATAAGACCAAGTTCTAACATTTGCAATTCTATTTGATAAAGAATCCACATTTCCCTCCAATTTATCTAATTTCATCAGCTGAAGACGCATATAATCATTAGTTATTTTACCATCTTTGCTACTTAGATATTTAAAGACATTAGCAATTACGTCGTAATGATTCCCGTAAGTTTTTTTGACAAAATCTGGTATTTGGCAACACTCCCATAATAAACATAATTTTCTATCATCAAATTTTTCATTCTCTGATTTAATATTTCTTAAAAAAAATTTAAGTGCTTTTTCATCCTCACATTCATGTATTTTTCTTAACCATTCTTTATTTGGTTTTTCATCTAACGATTTAATAAGTAAGGAAGGACTATTAAAATTTAAATTGGAATTTCTCCAAAATAAGGATTGAATTTCTTCAAACTTATGATTTTCTAATAAATCCACGTCCTCAGCATTAATCTCCTTACATTCGCCGGTCACTCCAAATCCACCATCATTTAAATACCTTCCTGCCCTTCCAGCAATTTGACCTATTTCTGATAAATTTAATTTTCTAAGTTTTTTACCGTCAAATTTTTTTAAATTTGAAAAATAAACCTGATCGAGATCCATATTAATACCCATACCAATTGCATCTGTTGCAACTAAAAAATCTACATCTCCTGATTGATAAAGTTCTACTTGAGCATTTCTTGTTTTTGGACTTAAAGAGCCCATTACTATTGCAGCTCCCCCTTTTTGTCTTCTTATTAATTCTGCAATTGCATAAACTTCTTCAGCAGAAAAAGCAATGATTGCAGTTTTTCTTTGAATTCTAGAAATTTTTTTGTGACCTGTATAAGATAGTTTTGACAATCTATTTCTATTTATAAACTCTATATCATCGTCTAGTTTAGAAATTATATTCTTAATAGTATTTGATCCCATAAGCATTGTTAATTTTGTACCTCTCATATGAAGCAATCTATCAGTAAATATATGACCACGCTCATGATCAGCACACATCTGTATTTCATCAACACCAACAAAATCTAGATCTTTATCTATGGGCATAGATTCGACAGTACATAAATAATATTTTGCATTGTGTGGAATAATCTTTTCTTCACCAGTAATTAAAGCAACTTTATTTAAACCAATTTTTTTTATAACCTTGTCGTAAACTTCTCTAGCTAAAAGTCTTAAAGGAAAACCAATCATTCCGCTGTCAAAAGACAGCATAGTTTCAATTGCTAAATGAGTTTTTCCAGTATTAGTAGGACCAAGTACAGCTGTAATTTTATTTTTTGTCATTTCTATCTTTGGTATGTTAAAATTTTTATCTACCAGATATTGTTAGTGTTAAAGAACAAAAATAGACTAAAACAAGACCGAATCGGAGAATAAAAAGTTCTCATTTTAATTATAAACCAAATTTATTTTAGCATAATAAAATTATATTTTTAACTTTATTATCTTAAATATATTATCCACCAGGGCCTAAGTCTGATGGTTTTACTTTTAAAATCTTCCATATTCCTGATGCAGATGCAATAATTTTACTATTACATTTTAATTCACAAAATAAAAATATTAACGTTTTAGTTTTTTTCAAAATTTTTACCTGTCCTATAATTTCATCTCCTATTTTTGAAGCACCAATAAATTTTAGATCCAATGAAATTGTTACACAGGGAGCATTTTCAGCCGATCGATGTGCAGCTGTACCAGCACCTGCATCTACTAATGCAGATAAATATCCCCCATGAGTAATTCCTGCAGAATTCAAATGATTATCCTTAATTATAGACTTGAACTCATATTCTGTCTCCGAAATGTTTCTAAACATAACACCTCCGTTATGTTTCATAAAACCAGGCTTTATACTGATTTGTTCAAATTTTTCAGACATTATTTTTTATAATACAAAAGTTAAAATTAATAAAATTATAAATATAATTATGAAGAAATAAATTACGGACATTTGTAGAGAAGCTTTTATAAGCCATTTGAACATAGTAATTCCTTTTTGGTGCGCCTGCTAGGAGTCGAACCCAGAACCTCCTGGTCCGTAGCCAAGCGCTCTATCCAGTTGAGCTACAGGCGCATTTATAATTTTATTTATTTATAGTATATCAAATTTTAGTGTATTTTAATGATAAGATATATTCAAAATTTATGATTGATAAGTCAAATGAAGTAGTAATTGTGGATGCAATTAGAACACCAATCGGTGCATATAATGGATCTCTAAAATTAATTAGAGCTGATCAGCTAGGCTCATTAGTAATAAAAGAACTTTTAAATAGGTCAAAGTTTGAAAGCAATGATATTGATGAAGTTATTATGGGACAGGTCTTAACAGCGGGAAGCGGACAAAACCCAGCAAGACAAGCTGCTATTAATGCAGGTATAGCAATTTCAAAACCGGCTCATTTAGTCAACCAGGTATGTGGATCTGGACTAAGAGCTGTAATATCTGGTTATCAATCAATTAAATTAGGGGACGCAAAAAATATAATTTCTGGAGGTCAAGAAAATATGTCATTAGCCCCACATTTAATTTTTTATAGGAATAAAAAAAAAATTTCTGAAGATAAATTGATAGATACAATGATTAATGATGGGTTAATAGATGCTTTTAATAATTATCATATGGGTGTAACAGCAGAAAATATTGCAAAAAAATTTAATATAACAAGACAAGAACAAGATGAATTTGCACTTAATTCTCAAAAAAAAACAGAGGCCGCTATTATTAATAACAAATTTGAGGATGAATTAATTAAAATAAATATAGAAGAAGCTATTTTTGAGAGGGATGAACATCCACGGAAAGGTTTGAAACTTAAAGATCTAGAAAAGTTAGAAACTGTTTTTCAAAAACAAGGAACTGTTACTCCTGGGAACTCCTCAGGTATAAACGATGGGGCTGCAGCATTATTATTAACTACTTTAGATGAAGCACATAAAAAATCAATTAAGCCATTAGTAAAAATAGTCTCTTGGGCCTCAGTTGGTGTAGATCCAGCTTTGATGGGGCTGGGACCTATAAATGCAGTTCGCGAAGCAGCCAAAAAAGCGCGATGGAATTTAGATGAAATTGATTTATTTGAAATAAATGAAGCCTTTGCCTCTCAAAGCATTGCAGTAATTCGTGAACTAAACATTGATAAAAATAAAGTAAACGTAAACGGTGGTGCCATTGCCCTTGGACATCCGATTGGAGCCTCGGGAGCTAGAATATTAGTCACATTAATTCATGAAATGAAAAACCAAAATAAAAAAAGAGGTTGTGCAACACTTTGTATTGGAGGTGGAATGGGTATAGCTTTATGTGTTGAAAAAATTTAGGAATTAATCTTTCCGTATTTTTCTTCTAATAAAATTTTTTGTATCCAAGTTTTTGCATCTATATAGGCACTAACTTTGGGCTGAATTAGAGTATTTAATAACTTTTTAATCATTTTTGAAGCATGCACCTAAAGAGTGTCAAAAAATTGGACAGAATGTGTTAGAATTTGTAATTAAGTAAATTTCATGGAATATAAGACTTAAAAATAAATGACAGATAAATTATTAGTTCCTGACATTGGTGATTTTGAAAATGTAGAAGTGATAGAACTCTTAGTTAAAGAAGGACAAGAAATTGAAAAGAATGATCCAGTCATAACAATAGAGAGTGACAAATCAAGTGTAGAAATACCATCGACTTTCTCTGGAAAAATTGACTCTATAAGTGTAAAGGTTGGTGATAAAGTTTCTAAAGGAGATTTAATTCTTAATATAATTAATTCTAACCAATCACCTTCAACATCTAAAGTTATACCTAAAGATACTGAGAATTTGATACAAGAGGCAGAAAATTCATTAAAAAAAAATAAAGATCAAAAATCTCAAATCAAACAAGAGGAAAAACCAACAATTGAAGTTATTAAAGAAGGCGATTTAGATCCACTTGAGACAAACGAGTGGCTTGAGTCTTTGTCAGCAGTGATTCAAAAGGATGGCAATCATAGAGCACATTATTTAATTAAAGAACTCATTAATAAAGCGTATATGGAGGGTGCTAATATTCCTTACACTCAAAGCACTCCTTATATAAATACGATCCCAGTTTATGAAGAAAAAAAATCAAATGGTGATCAGAATATAGAAAGAAAAATTAGGTCGTTAATAAGATGGAATGCAGCAGCAATGGTCGTTAGAGCTAATAAAAAATTTCCTGAACTAGGGGGACATATCGGAACATTTGCTTCTGCAGCTACACTTTATGATGTGGGAATGAATCATTTTTGGAGAGCTAAGAATAACAAGTTTGGTGGTGATTTAATTTATTTCCAAGGACACAGTGCACCTGGAATGTATGCAAGAGCTTTTCTAGAGGGAAGACTTAATGAAAAACAATTAGATAGTTTTAGACAGGAAGTTAATTCAGGCGGTTTGTCATCCTACCCTCATCCGTGGTTAATGCCAAACTTTTGGCAATTTCCAACTGTATCGATGGGACTAGGACCAATGTTAGCAATATATCAAGCAAGATATATGAAATATTTAATTAATAGAGGTTTAATCAAAGATGAAGGTAGAAAAGTTTGGGCCTTTTTAGGAGATGGGGAAATGGATGAACCTGAGTCTTTAGGTGCAATAGGTTTAGCTGCAAGAGAAAATCTAGATAATTTAATTTTTGTAATTAATTGTAATTTACAAAGATTAGATGGACCTGTTCGAGGTAATGGTAAAATCATTCAAGAGTTAGAAGGAATTTTTAGAGGTGCTGGATGGAATGTAATCAAAGTGATTTGGGGATCCTATTGGGACTCATTGTTAGCTAATGATAAAACAGGTCATCTTATTAAAATTATGAATGAAACAGTAGATGGTGAATATCAAGCGATGAAAGCAAGAAATGGTGCTTATGTAAGAGAAAAATTTTTTGGAAAATATCCTGAAACTTCAGAATTAGTATCAAATCTATCAGATAAAGATATTTGGAGGCTAAATAGAGGTGGGCATGATCCTCATAAAGTTTTCGCTGCTTATGATAAAGCCTCAAAAAATATTGGTAGTCCAACAGTCGTTATTGCAAAAACTATAAAAGGCTATGGAATGGGTAAAAGTGGCGAAAGTGTTAATACCACTCATCAAACTAAAAAACTAGATATAGATGATCTTTTGTATTACAGAGATAGGTTTGATGTTCCTTTAACAGATAAACAGGTAAAAAATATTGAATATTATAAACCTGATCAAAATTCTGCAGAAATAAAATACATTAAAGAAAAAAGACTCAAGCTTGGAGGTTTCATTCCAGAGAGAACTACCTATGCAAAACCCATAAAAGCACCTCCTAAAGATATTTTTGACAATATGAAAGTATCAACTGGCTCTAAAGAGATGTCTACAACAATGGCACTAGTTAGAATGTTAACAAATTTATTAAGAGACAAAAATGTTGCTCCAAGATTGGTTCCAATTATTCCAGACGAGGCTAGAACATTTGGTATGGAAGGGTTTTTTCAAAAGGTTGGTATATATGCACACGAGGGACAAAAATATGAACCTGAAGACTCTGCCCAATTAAGTTCTTACAGAGAAGATAAAAGTGGACAAGTTTTAGAGGAGGGAATTAACGAGGCAGGAGCAATGTCCTCATGGATAGCAGCAGGAACTGCTTATACAAACCATGATATTGAAATGATACCTATCTATCTTTTTTATTCTATGTTTGGCTTTCAAAGAATAGGAGATTTTGCATGGGCAGGTGCTGACAGCCAATCGAGAGGGTTTTTAATTGGTGCTACAGCCGGGAGAACAACATTAGCAGGAGAGGGCTTACAACACCAGGATGGTCATAGCCATCTTTTGGCTTCCACAATACCAAACTGTATATCGTATGACCCAACTTTTCACTATGAACTTGCAGTGATTTTTAGAGAAGGATTAAGACGAATGCACGAAAAAAAAGAAAATGTTTTTTATTATATCACAACCATGAACGAAAATTATCCTCATCCTGATATTCCAAAAGATAAATCATGTGAGGAAGGTATTTTAAAAGGAATGTATAAAATAAAAGAATTTAATAAATATAAAAAAACCAAAATTCAATTTTTGGGATCTGGCACTATTTTAAGAGAGATGATAGCAGGTGCTGAAATACTTCAAAAAGAATATCAAATAGATAGTGAAGTTTGGAGTGTAACAAGTTTTAATGAGCTAAGAAGAGATGGTTTAGAAGTAGAAAGATATAATCTTTTGAATCCAGGTAAAGATTTAAAAAAATCTTATGTAGAAAAATGTTTGGGTAAAACAGAAGGGCCAATATTAGCAGCTTCTGATTATATGAGAATGAATTCTGATCAAATTAGGCCATATGTGAATAAAAGTTTTTATTCATTAGGAACAGATGGATTTGGTCGGAGTGATACAAGGAAGAATTTAAGAAAATTTTTTGAAGTTGATAAGGAACATGTCGTAACTTATGGATTAAGTGTGTTAGCTAAAGAGCAATTAATCGCATCTAAACATGCCAAAGAAGCCATCAAAAAATATAAAATTGACACAAATAAACCAATGCCAACCAAGTTATAATGTCAGAAACTGAGATAAAAGTACCTAATATTGGAGATTTTAAAGATGTTGAAGTAATAGAAGTTTTGGTATCGGAAGGACAGATGCTAAAAAAAAATGATGCTTTGATAACTATAGAGAGTGATAAATCTAGCGTAGAAATTCCATCGAATTTTGATGGTAAAATTAAATCTTTAAAAATTAAAGTAGGAGACAAAGTTTCTGAAGGTGATTTAATACTAACTTTAGAAAGTGTATCTGAAACCCCGAAAGAAACTCAAAAAAAACCAAAAATTGAAAAAGATTTTAAAAAAGTTCAAGTAAATAAACCAGAAGTTCCTAAAACTTTGATCAATCAAAATAAAGTTACAGATATTTCATCTGCAAGTCCAAAAGTTCGAAAATTTGCTAGAGAACTTGGAGTTGATATTAATCAAGTTAAAGGCAGTGAAAGAGGAGGAAGAATCATTGAAACTGATATAAAATTATTTGTAGCAGCCAAATCAAACTTAACTTCAACAAACAAAATTAAAAATGTTGAAGAAATAAAACAAGATTATTCCCATTCTGAGTTCGGAGAAGTAGAAGTTAAAGATCTACCAAGAGTGAAAAAATTATCTTCAAAATACCTTATGAATTCTTGGACTAATATTCCTCATGTAACTAATCATGATGAAGCAGATATTACTGAATTAGAAGAGTTTAGAACTTCTCTTACTGATATTTATACTGGAGAAAAAAAGAAGATTACTCCTCTTGCTTTTATTGTTAAGGCATTAACAGCATCATTAAAAAAATTCCCAAACTTTAATTCATCAATTGACACAATTGATGAAGGAAAAATGACTGTAAAGAAATATTATCACATAGGTATTGCTGTGGATACACCTCATGGCTTGATGGTACCAAAGTTAAGAAATGCAGATAATAAAAATATTTCCTTAATAGGAAAAGAGCTAAAAAAATTAAGTGATGAATGTAGAAATTTAAGAATTGAAAAAAAAGAATTATTTGGAGGTTCTATGACAATTACTAGTCTTGGAGGAATTGGAGGATCTTTTTTTACACCAATTATAAATTATCCTGAAGTCGCAATTTTAGGTATTGGTAAGTCTGAAAAAAAACAAGTTTTTTTAGATGGTAAATTTTTAACGCGAACGATGTTACCTTTATCCTTATCTTATGATCATCGAATAATTGATGGAGCTGAGGCTGCACGTTTTAACAATGATTTAAAAGAAAATTTAGGTAAAAATTTTGCCTATAAATTAGCTATATAAAGATTATGTCAAAAACGGTTTCATTACTTAGCGCTTTGTTGTGCACTTTTATTTGGGGTACTACATTTATAGCGCAAGATACTGGAATGGATGACATTGGTCCTTTTACCTTCAATGCAGTTAGATTTTTTGTAGGATTTTTAGCAATCGTTCCTTTAGTTTTTTTATTTGAGATAAAAAAATTTAGATCAGAATTTAGATTAGATTTTAAAACATTTACCATCCTTGCTTTTTTAATTGGATTATCTCTTTTTCTAGGATCTGCTCTACAACAAGTTGCTCTACAATATACAGATGTTGCCAATGCAGCTTTTTTTACTATTTTTTATGTTCCAATGGTTCCAATCATAATTTTTTTATTCAAAAAAAAAACTATTCATTGGAGTGTATGGCCGTCAGTAATATTATGTTTAATAGGTGGATATTTATTGACAAATTTTTATGATGCAACAGTAAGACT
>QCMO01000007.1 GCA_003213695.1 Pelagibacteraceae bacterium AG-422-C23
ATTACGTTCAAAGAGTCTTAGAAAATTACAATGTGTATAGATATATTTTGGAGCAAAAACCCATCCAAATGAAGGACTTCTTTAAAAATAACCCATTATTTTAAATATGGCGGAAGAGGAGGGATTCGAACCCTCGGTACAAGTTTCCTCGCACGGTCATTTAGCAAACGACTGGTTTCAGCCTCTCACCCACTCTTCCAATAAATTTGTCACTCCCCGATTGTATTGAATAATCAATATTAATAAAGTAATTATTCATTAATAATGAAAAATAAGTATTCAATATTTTCGCTTATTAAAAATGCTTTTTCTTATCATGAAAATTGGGGGAAAGCTTGGAAAGACCCTATTCCAAAAAAAGAATATGACGCAATAATTATAGGTGGAGGTGGTCACGGTTTAGCTACTGCCTATTATCTTGCTAAAAAACATAATATGAAAAATATTGCTGTGGTAGAAAAAGGTTGGATTGGTGGGGGTAATACTGGAAGAAATACAACTATAATAAGATCCAATTATTTATGGGACGCAAGTGCTGGTTTATATGATCATGCTTTAAAAATTTGGGAAGGTCTATCACAAGAATTAAATTATAATGTAATGTTTAGTCAAAGAGGAGTAATGAATCTTGCTCATAATTTGCAAGATGTAAGAGATTTAAAAAGAAGAACTCATGCTAATAGATTAAATGGGATCGATGCTGTTTATTTAAATACTGAGCAAGTTAAAAAATTTTGTCCAATAATAAATACATCACCTGATATACGTTATCCAGTTCTAGGTGGCACTTTACAAAGAAGAGCTGGAACTGCTAGACATGATGCTGTTGCGTGGGGTTATGCTAGAGGCGCAGATGAAATGGGTGTTGACATTATACAAAACTGTGAAGTTAAAGGAATTAAACGTAACGGTGATGCTGTTGAGGGTATTGAAACGACAAAAGGATTTATCAAAACTAAAAAAATAGGTGTTGTTGCTGCTGGTCATTCAAGTGTTGTAGCAAAAATGGCAGGTTTGAAGTTGCCTTTAGAAAGTAAACCTTTGCAAGCTTTAGTATCTGAGCCTGTTAAACCAATAATTGATACCGTAGTTATGTCGAATGCTGTTCATGCTTATGTAAGCCAATCAGATAAAGGAGAGTTAGTTATTGGCGCAGGCACAGATGATTATATTTCTTATTCTCAAAAAGGAAGTCACGATATTGTTGAAGGAACATTGAATGCTATATTAGAATTATATCCAATATTTAGTCGAATGAGAATGCTTAGACAATGGGGTGGTATTGTTGATATTTGTCCTGATGCTAGTCCAATAATAAGTAAAACATCTATTAAAGGTTTATATTTTAATTGTGGATGGGGAACTGGAGGGTTTAAAGCGACTCCTGGATCTGGAGATTTGTTTGCTCATACGATAGCAAATGATGAGCCACATAAACTTAATGCGGCATTTAATTTAAATAGATTCGTAAGTGGTGACCTTGTTGATGAACATGGTGCAGCTGCTGTAGCACACTAATGTTTATTATTAATTGTCCTTTCTGTGGAGAACGTGAGCAGAGTGAATTCAAAGCTGGTGGTGAAGCTCATATAATAAGACCAAAACAACCTACAGAACTTAGTGATGATGAGTGGGCAGAATATTTATTTATGAGAAAAAATATAAAAGGTGTTCAGTTTGAAAGATGGAACCACGCTCATGGTTGTAGAAAATGGTTTAATGTGGTTCGTGATACATCGAATGATGAAATTAAAGCAATTTATAAAATGGGTGAAAAACCACCGGTAGAATAAAAATGATAAAAAATCTAAGAGTAAAAACTGGAAAAGCAATTGACGAAACTTACAGAATTTCATTCAAGTTTAATGGGAATGCTTACTATGGTTTTAAAGGAGATACACTTTCCTCCGCATTGTTAGCAAACGATGTTCATTTAGTAGGTAGAAGCTTTAAATATCATAGACCAAGAGGAATAATGACAGCTGGTTCAGAAGAGCCAAACGCTATCGTTCAACTTCACGACAAGTCTTCTAGAACAGAACCGAATGTAAGAGCAACAGAAATTGAAATTTATGAAGGTTTAGAAGCATCCAGTCAAAACTGTTGGCCAAGTGTAAAGTTTGATATTGGTGGGATAAATAATTTTTTATCACCTCTCCTTCCCGCAGGTTTTTACTACAAAACTTTTATGTGGCCTTCTAGTTTTTGGGAAAAATACGAATATTTCATTAGAAAATCAGCTGGATTAGGAAAATCACCAACAGAACCAGATCCTGATGTATATGAACATAGATACATTCATTGTGATGTTTTGGTAATAGGATCGGGTATTTCAGGTATCATGGCCGCAAAAACAGCCGCTAAAAATGGATTTAAGACTCTTTTAGTTGATGAAAAACCAAATCTTGGGGGATCAACTATTTACCAGAACTCAGATTATTTCAAAATTAACAATCAAAATTCATGTTCATGGTTAGAAAAAGAAATAAATGAAATTAAGAAATTAACAAATTTAGAAATAAAAATTAGAACAAGTGTGGCAGCTTATCATGGCTATAACTTTTTATTAGCCCGTGAAAATCTTACTGATCATTTACCTGTTGAACAAAGAAAAGATAAAACAAGACACAAGCTGCTTAAGATAAGAGCAAAAAAAGTAATTTCAGCCACAGGTTCTATAGAAAGACCAATGATATTTGACAATAACGATAGACCTGGAATTTTACTTTCATCAGCTATTAAAAAATATGCAGACTTTTTTGGGGTCGCTTGTGGTGAAAAGAATGTCCTTTTTACTAATAACGATAGTGCATATGAAACAGCGATAACTTTAATACAAAAGGGAATAGATATTGAAGCTATTGTCGACAATAGAGAAGAGATAGACTCAAAATTGCTTTATGAAGTTGAAAAAAATAACATTAAAATTTTCAAAGGCTATACGGTAACTGACACGTTTGGTTATAAAAGAATAAATAAGATTTCTATTAAAAAACTATCTAAAGATGGTCAAAAGGTAGTTGGCTCTAAAATAAGTTTATCTTGTGATTGCCTTGGTGTTTCTGGTGGATGGACACCAGCAGTTCATTTATTTACACAATCCGGTGGAAAATTAAAATTTAGAGAAGATGATCAAGTTTTCATACCAAATACATACCCATCAGATCAATTGAGCATTGGTTCTTGTGCTGGTGATTTTACTTTAGATGAAATTTTGATAAATACGCCAAAATCTTTAAAAGAATTTTTCAATATTAAAAATACTGAGTACGATAACTTAGAAGTCATATCTTCAACCAATAAATCAAAAAGAAATATTTGGTTATTACCTTCAGATAAAGTTCTGGGTAAAACAAAATCTTTTGTGGACTATCAAAATGACTCAACTGCAAAAGATATTAAATTAGCATTAAGAGAAGGTTTTAGATCAATTGAACATGTAAAAAGATACACAACCACTGGAATGGGAACAGACCAAGGTAAATTAGGTAATATGCATGCACTTGGGATTATTTCTGAAACAGCAGGTGCAAAAATGGGTGAATTAGGCACAACTACATTTAGACCACCCTACACTCCTTTAACTTTTGGAACGATAGTTGGAAGAAATGTTGGAGAATATTTTGACATATTTAGAAAAACTCCAATTCATAATTGGCATGAGGAAAATAAAGCTGAATTTGAAAATGTAGGGCAATGGAAACGAGCTTGGTATTATCCAAAAGAAAATGAGAATATGCATCAGGCTGTTCAAAGAGAAAGTAAAGCTGCAAGAGAAAGTGCTGGAATTTTAGATGCATCTACTCTTGGTAAAATTGATATTCAAGGAACAGATGCTTCTGAATTTTTGAATCGAGTTTATACTAATGCTTGGTCAAAATTGGCTATTGGTAAATGTCGGTATGGTTTAATGCTTAATGAAGATGGCATGGTCTATGATGATGGTGTTACTACTCGATTAGGTGAAAATCATTACATAATGACAACAACAACAGGCGGTGCTGCGAATGTAATGGGTAAATTAGAAGATTACTTACAAACAGAATGGCCTGAATTAGATGTTTATTTAACGTCGGTAACAGATCATTATGCAACAGTAAGTGTTTGTGGTCCAAATAGTAAAAAAATTATAAGTGAGGTTATTCCAGATCTAGATTTTTCAGACGAAAATTTTCCTCATATGTCATTTAAGAATGCAAAAATTGGTAAAATTAATTGTAGAGTTATGAGAATTAGTTTCACAGGAGAACAAAGTTATGAAATTAATATCCAAGCTAATTATGGTAAATCAGTTTGGGAAAAATGTATGGAGGCAGGAAAAGATTATAATATTACGCCATATGGTACTGAAACAATGCATTTACTTAGAGCTGAAAAAGGGTTCATAATTGTTGGCCAAGATACTGACGCAACAATGACCCCTATTGATTTACAGATGGATTGGATTGTAAGTAAAAAGAAATATGATTTTATTGGAAAAAGATCTTTATATAGATCTGACACCATTAGAAAAGATAGAAAACAACTTATTGGATTGCTAACAGAAGATCCTAACGAAGTACTAGAAGAAGGAGCACAAATAGTGGCTGATGTAAATAAATCACCTATTGAAATGTTAGGGCATATTACATCAAGTTATTACAGTCCTAACCTTAAAAAATCGATAGCTCTTGGAGTTGTTAGAGGTGGAAAAAACATGATGGGACAAAAATTGATAATCCCAATGGAAAAAAAGAATATTAACGTAACAGTAGCTGATCCAGTTTTTTTAGATAAGGAGAATAAGAGATTAAATGCTAAATTATAACCAAGCTCTGCCCAAAGATACATTAATACAAGATCTTCAAATGAAGGAGATTAAACCAATAATGAAATTGATAGTAAGGGGTAAAAAAAGAGAATTTATTTCTGCTGTTGGAAAATCTTTAAACATTCTATTACCAACTGAAGCAAATACATCTACACAAAGTGATATATTAACAGCAGTTTGGTTAAGTCCAGATGAATGGATGATATATTCTAATGAACCTGTTGGTGAAAATACAAATGATTATGAGACTGAAGAGATACTAAACAATAACATTTCAAAATTGAATCTTGGTGCAATAACAGATGTTACTGATCAATTTGTAATGATTAATCTTAAAGGTAATAAAATTTATGAATTATTCCAGACTGGATCACCCTTTAATTTTAATGATTTTCAAAATAAGAAGGGTGCTGTTACTCAAACAATTTTAAACAAAATTGATATAATCATCCATAATCAAGATAAAAACACAGTAAATCTCTTTGTTAGACGATCTTTTTCACAACATTTATTTTCATGGATGAACGACGCTGCGTCAAGATTATAGTCACAATTTATTTCTAAATAAGTTATTTTAAAGAATGAAAAAATTATTATTGATTGCATTACTTGCATTTTTACCCTTTTCTTCAAACGCAGAATCGAATTTAGACAGAATACTTTCAGCAGGAATTCTTAAAGTAGGAACAACTGGAGACTGGGATCCGATGACGATGAAAGATCCAGCAACCAATAAGTATAAGGGATTTGACATTGATGTAATGAATGAACTAGCCAAAGATATGGGTGTTAAAATTGAATTTGTTCCTGCAGAATGGAAGACTATTGTTTCAGGGATTACATCAGCTAGATATGATATTTCAACAAGTGTAACAAAAACTCCAAAAAGAGCTGAAGTAGCAGGATTTACAGATACATATTATAAATATGGAACTGTGCCATTAGTTCTTAAAAAGAATTTAAAAAAATTTTCAACGTGGGACTCACTTAATGGATCTAATGTGACAATAGCCACTACTCTTGGTACATCTCAAGAAGAAAAAGCAAAAGAATTTTTTCCTAAATCTAAATTAAATTCAGTTGAAGCCCCTGCTAGAGATTTTCAAGAAGTTTTAGCTGGAAGAGCAGATGGAAATATTACAAGCTCAACTGAAGCGAATAAATTAGTTATCAAGTATCCACAACTTGCTATAGTTCCTGACGGTGAAAAAAATCCTGCATTTTTAGCGATGATGGTTCCTAAAGGTGATGATAAATGGAATAATTATGTCAATGATTGGATTAAAAAGAAAAAATCTTCAGGATTCTTTAGTAAATTATTAAGCAAATATAATTTGAAAAGCTTATAATCAATTAGTAATTAATATTAAATTCTCTATAAACAAGTGGTGAGAAATTTATTTTTTTTACTTCTAATAATACCTTTAACCTCATGTGGTAAAAGTGAACTCAATTGGTTAATTTTATCACCAAACAATATAGAAGGATTAACTAATCTTAGATTTTTATTGAGTGGGATAACTACAACAATTTATATTTCTGTTATTTCAATAATTATTTCAATGGTAATTGGATTTATTGTTGCTGTTCCATCTTTAGCAAAAAATAAATTTTTAACTTATTTAAATATTGGGTATGTCGAAATAATAAGAGCAATACCTCTTTTAGTATTGATACTATGGATTTATTATGGCTTGCCAATAATGACTGGTATAAGCTTTAGTCCATTTGTTTCAGGAATTATCGCTTTATCAATAAGTGAAAGTGCTTTTCAAGCTGAAATATTTAGAGCTGGAATAAATTCGATTAAAAAAGCACAATGGGAAGCTGGTAGCTCTCTTGGCTTGAATTTTTTTAGAAAGTTAAGACTAGTAATTCTGCCTCAAGCAATTAAGAATATTTTACCAGCGATTGGAAATCAATTTGTTTATGTTTTAAAGATGTCATCATTGGTCTCAATAATAGGTATTGGTGACTTAACAAGAAAAGCGAATGAATTAGTAGTAACGACTTATAGACCTTTAGAAATATACACATTTTTGATATTAGAATATTTAGTTTTAATTTTAATAGTTTCTTTCTTTGTGAGAAAACTTGAAATGAAACTTAAAAAAGATTAATTCTTTTTTCTCCAATCCCAAGGCATTTCAAAAGTACCAGCCCACAAACCTAATTTATCCTTTTTAGCTAAATTTTCTTGGGACACAAATTTCTTTGAGTATTTTCTATAAGCAACAGCATATCCATTTAAAACCATCCATCTATTTATATTCGTTTTGTCTTTATAACATTCTGCAATAAATCGATTATATCTGTCCTTATTATTTGATTTACACATTACAAATTTATTATTGATCTTATTTTTTAATTTTTTTGTTGAAATTTCTCCACAAGGATAATCTCTATTAAATGATAAGAATGATATTGATAACCAGGTTTTTTGGCATAATTGTTTACTCTCTGGAGCATCTATACCAAAAAATCTAATCTTCTTTTTTTCTATTCTAATAGTATCGCCATCAATAACTTTTGCTATTCCAGAAATAATCTTAAGTTCTTGTGATTTCACATCATTGTATGTTAAGAAAAAAAATATTAGACAGATACTAATAACTAAAAAGAGTTTTATTTTGTTTAAATACATTGTTAAGAAAATAACCAATAAATATTAAAACTGCAATTCCCATTGCCCAATTAGTTGCCATGATAGTATAAAAAATATCCTCGTAATCTCCTCCTCTTATATTAATTACATACCATAAACTCAGAAAAGGAAATGCAGTTAATCTAAGTATACTTAAGTAAAGGCTGTAAAGTGGTTTTTTTACAGCTTGAAAAACTGCTGTAGTAATAAAGAAGACAGGATAAATTGGTCCAATCAATGCTGCAACTTTTAGATATATTGCTCCATGATAAATTGCTTCTGAATTATCAGTGAATAAGGAAACTAAACTTTCAGCTCCAAAAAAAATTATTATTCCAGCGCATATCATAAAAGATGAACCAAAAAATAAAGCTTTTCTATAAAGCTCTCTTATACGATCATAACTTTTTGCACCAAAGTTTTGTCCACCTATCGATAAAACTGCAGTGTTTAATCCAATTACAGGTAACAAAAATACTTGCTCAATTCTAAGAGCTGCCCCATAACCTGCTGTTGCCAGGTCACCGAATTGACCAATAAAATAAAGAATATTAAAAAGCCCTACACCAATAAAGAGCATACTAAACATAACTGGTGTAGATTGATATAGAAGTTCTATTAGCAAATCGTATTTAGGAATGAAACATTGAGGTTTTAAATATTTTTTAAGCTCACAAGAATATACTTTATAAGCTAAATACAAAAGTCCAACAGACTGAGAAATTACTGTAGCAATCGCAAGACCAGAAATACCAAAAGCTGGGATAAATCCATAACCAAAAATAAATAAAGGATTTAAAAAAATATTTAAGAAAAAGCTGAAAATTAAAACGTTTCTATAACTTTTTGTATCACCTTGTGCATTTAAAGTTCCATTTAAAGAAATCTGTATTAGTACAATTATTGTTCCATAAAAAATAATATCTAAATACTTTCTTGATAAAATTATTCCCTCTTGATCAGCACCCATTAAAGATAAAAGAAAATCTGATACATTTAATCCAAATAAAGTTACCAATATAGATAATGCAACTGCATAAATAATTGATTGTGCAACAAATAAAGAAGCTCTTCTAATATTTTTTGATCCGATATTGTTTCCAATTAAAGTATTTGTACCTGCACTTAGTCCTACGCCGATAGCTATAATTGTAAAATAAATTGGAAATGATTTAGCTATAGCCCCTATAGCTTCAGCTGAAATTCTACCAGCAAACCAGGTATCAACTAAATTATAAAAAGTTTGAAACAATGAGCCAACACTGGCAGGTATAGTGACTTTTCTTAATAGAGTCCAAATTGGATCTTTAGTTAATTTTATTGATTTAGACAAAGTTATCCTTATTTAAATTCTTTTTGAAAAATATGTTTTTTTCCAGATTGTTTTGCTTTGTATATCTGACTTTGTCTCATTCTAAAACGTGATTTTTGAGTTTCTGTTAATTTATCATGACAATTTGGACAAGAAACTCCTTCTTCATACTTATTCGATCTTTTATCTTTTGAAGATATAGGCATTCTACATCCACTGCACATGGAATACGAGCCTAGTTTTAATCCATGTTTTAGACTAATTCTATTATCAAATACAAAACACTCACCTTTCCACAAACTTTCATTTTTCTTTATCGTATTTAGATAATTTAAAATTCCACCATTTAGCTGATAAATATTTTTAAATCCTTTCTTCTTTAAATAAATAGAAGTTTTTTCACAACGTATTCCACCGGTACAAAACATTGCTACTGGTTTATTTTTCTTCATTTTATTTAAATACTTAGGAAAATCTCTAAAATTAGTTATATTTGGATTTACTGATCTTTTAAAAGTTCCAACCTTATATTCAAAAGGTTTTCTAGTATCAATTATGTGAGTTTCTTTATTCTTAATTAGTTTATTCCAATCTTTTGGGTCTAAATGAGATTTCATATTTATCTCTTTAGGATTGATGATTAAATTCATAGGTACAATTTCTTTTTTAATCTTAACTTTAGGCTTATGAAAAGGTTGAAATTTAGATTTAGATTCATTGCTACTATCGAATTGTTTAAATGAGAATAAAGATTTCAATTTTTTGGTAGTTTTATCAATATCTTTGGTACTACCAGAAATGGTGCCATTTAATCCTTCTTTTGCAATGATTATGGTTCCTCTAATATGATTTAAAAAAAGGAACTTCTGTAAAAAATCTTTATTTCTTTTTAAAGATTTAACCTTTGCAAATTTATAAAAGCCAACAACTTTAAACATTATAAAACTCTACAAACAGTCATTCCATCACCTAATGGAATAATGATTTGCTCTACTCTTTTATCTTCAGACACAAATTTATTAAATTCTCTAATATTTATAGTAAATTTATCATTATTTTTTTCATCAGCTACTTCACCATGCCATAAAACATTATCGATAATGATCAATCCACTTTTATTTAATAATTCTAATGATTTTTCATAATATTCTCTATAATTCATTTTATCAGCATCAATAAAAATCATATCAAATTTATTATTTTTTAATTCCCTTAAGCTTTCAAGAGCAGGTTTAATTATTGTTTGAATTTTATGATCTTGTTTTGCTTTTTTAAAAAAATCAAATGCAATTTTGTTTGTCTCCTCATTTTTATCAAGGGCAATTAGTTTTCCGTCATCCGGTAAAGCGAGTGAAATTGTGAGAGCACTCAGACCTGTAAAAGTTCCAATTTCAAGAACATTTTTTATATTCGAAACTTTAATAATTAAGTGAAGAAAATGACATTGAGTGGGATCAATCTGCATTCTTTTGATATCACCTAAAGTTTTATTATAATCAATTATCTCCTGTTGAACTGGATGTAAATTTAATCCAAAATCATTTATATAATTTTGTAACTTTTCTGTAATATCAAGGTTTGCACCCATTTTACTGAAGTTTTTTCTTTAAAATCTCATTTATTAATTGGGGATTGGCTTTACCACTAGAAGCTTTCATTGCTTGACCAACAAAGAAACCAAATAATTTTTCCTTACCTTGTTTATATTCAATTGCTTTTTCTCTATTATCATTAATTATTTTATCAATTAAAGCCTCTATCGCTTTAGGATCACTTTGTTGTTTAAGCCCTTTTTCTTCAACTATTTTTTGAGGATCTTTATCCCCATCCAACATTAGTTCAAATACAGTCTTTGCTATTTTTCCTGAAATTGTTCCATTTTTTATTAAGTTAACTAGTATAGCTAAATTCTTTGCACTTACTGGGCTTTGAGAAATTTCTAAATTTTTATTGTTTAAAACTGCAAATAATTCACTTGTAATCCAATTAACCGCTAATTTCATATCTTTGTTTTTACCCATCTTAGCTACAACTTCTTCAAAATATTTTGCTGTATCGATATCTGAGACTAAGATTGTTGCCTCATATGGTGACAGCTTAAATTCAGCAATAAATCTTTTCTTTTTATCATCGGGTAATTCAGGAATATTATTTTTAAGTTCATTAACAAATTCATCAGATACTTCTAAAGGTAATAAATCAGGATCAGGAAAATACCTATAATCATGCGCGTCTTCTTTTGACCTCATTGATCTTGTTTCATTTTTTTTAGTATCAAATAATCTTGTCTCTTGATCAATTGATTTACCTTCTTCAATTAAATCAACTTGTCTATTTGCTTCATATTCAATAGCCATTTGCATAAATTTGATTGAATTTACATTTTTAATCTCACATCTTGTTCCAAATTCTTTTGAACCTTTTGCTCTTACAGAAACATTGACATCTGCTCTGAGTGACCCTTCTTGCATATTACCATCACATGTACCTAAATATCTCATTATTGATCTTAATTTTTTAATATAGGCACTTACCTCATCTGGGGATCTAAGATCTGGCTTACTTACAATTTCCATTAAAGCAACTCCTGATCTATTGAGATCTACGAAAGTATTTTGAGGATCAAGGTCATGAATACTTTTTCCTGCATCTTGCTCTAAATGTAATCTTTCAATACCAACTTCTTTTTGTCCATCAGGCATGTCTAAAATGACTTTACCCTCACCTATAATAGGATCTTTAAATTGAGAAATTTGATATCCTTGAGGTAAATCTGCATAAAAATAATTTTTTCTATCAAATACAGATCGTTTATTAATTTTTGCATTAAGGCCAATACCTGTTTTAATAGCTTGTTTTACACAAAATTCATTTATTACGGGTAACATTCCTGGAAATGCTGCATCAACTAAACTTACCTGGGTATTTGGTTCAGCTCCAAATTTAGTAGCAGAGGTAGAAAATAATTTTGACTCTGATAATACTTGAGCATGAACCTCTAAACCAATAACAACCTCGTATTGATTATCTTTTCGATTGATTAAATACTCTGAATTTTTTTTACTCACTTAATCCACCAATCTGTAATTTTGTTTTTAAAATTAATCTTTTCTTCCATTGCGAAGGCAATATTTAATATATTTTGTTCATCAAAAGCTTTACCAATTATTTGTAAGCCTAATGGATACCCTTTTGAGTCGTGTCCTGCTGGAATTGAAATTCCTGGTAAACCTGCAAGATTAACTGGGACTGTAAATATATCATTGAGATACATCGAAACTGGATCATTTGTTTTTTCGCCTATTTTAAATGCTGAACTAGGTGTTGACGGAGTTAAAATTGCATCAACCTTTTTATATGCCTCATCAAAATCATTTTTAATTAACTTTCGTACTTTTTGAGCTTTTAGATAGTAAGCATCATAATAACCAGATGACAAAACATAAGTTCCTATCATAATTCTTCTTTGTACTTCAGCGCCAAAACCTTCAGATCTTGTTTTTTCATACATATCAATTAGATTTTCACCTTTGGCTCTAAATCCATACTTAACACCATCATATCTTGCTAAGTTTGAAGATGCTTCTGCAGGAGCAACAATATAATAAGTAGGCAAAGCATAACTAGTATGAGGTAATGAAATATCGATTGTTTCTGCTCCACAATCTTTGACATACTGAATTCCTTTTTGCCAAAGATCTTCAATCTCTTTTGGCATTCCATCAACTCTATATTCTTTTGGTATCCCAATTTTTTTTCCTTTTATATTATTAGTAAGTTTTTTACTGTATTGGTTTCTTTTAAAATCTATTGAGGTGGAGTCTTTTGGATCATAAGTACTAATTACCTCTTGTAGTAAAGCACAATCTTTAACATTTTGTGCCATTGGTCCTGCTTGATCTAATGATGATGCAAAAGCAACAATTCCATAGCGTGAGCAGCTTCCATAAGTAGGTTTTAATCCAACTGTTCCTGTAAAAGAAGCAGGTTGTCTTATTGACCCACCAGTATCTGTTCCAATTGTAATCGGTGTTAATTGTCCAGCCACTGCTGAAGCAGACCCACCTGACGAACCACCTGGAACTAAGTCTTTATCAATTGGATTTTGCACGTTACCAAAAAAACTAGTTTCATTAGATGAGCCCATTGCAAATTCATCACAATTTAATTTACCTAAAAGTATTGCACCTTCTCTCCAGATATTGTCAGTTACTGTTGATTCATATGTTGGTACAAAATTATTTAGAATTTTACTACCAGCAGTTGTTTTAACATCTTTTGTACAAAATAAATCTTTTACTGCCATTGGAATACCTGGCAATTTTAAATCTAAATTAGGTTTTTGATCAAATTTTTTTGCTTTATCTAAAGCTGATGTGAAATCCTCATTGATATATGCATTCAATTCTTTAGACTTTTCAGATCTGTCGATAAATGCTTTGGTTACTTCTGTTGAAGACAGTTTTTTATCTTTAATATTTTCAATTAATTCTGTTAGAGATTGTTTTGTAATATCTGACATTACTCTATCACCTTTGGTACAACAAAATAATCTTCATTATCTTGAGGAGAATTTTTAACTATTTGTTCTCTTATATTCTTACTTTTAACCACGTCAGTTCTCAGTTTTAATGTTGTTTCAGCCACAGAAGTTAAAGGTTCAACGTTGTCTGTTTTTAATTCATTTAGTTTTTCAATAAAATCAAAAATTGAATTTAAATCACCGGCTAATTTTTCAGCTTTTTTTTCATCAACTGAAATTCTTGATAATTTAGAGATATGTTTTATTGTTTTAAGATCTATACTCATATGCTATTTAAATATGACGCAAACTACCATTTAAGTTTGAAATATACAATATGATCACTTTAGAAGAATTTAAAAAAAAACACTCAGATAAGTGTAGATTAATAGGTTTAGACCTTGGTTCTAAAAGAATCGGTGTATCTATTTGTGATGAAAAACAATTAATTGCTACTCCACTAAAAACAATAACCAGAAATACTCTAAATGAATTAATTGTTGAGCTTAAAGTGATTATTGATGAAAATAATATTAAAGGAATCATCATTGGAAATCCTTTAAATATGGATGGTTCATTGGGTAGATCAGCACAATCAGTAAAGGACACGTCTCAAAAAATTGAGGAACACATAAATATACCTATTTGTCTATGGGATGAAAGATTATCAACAGTTGGTGCTTTTAACCTATCTAGTCAATTAGATATCAATGTGAGTAAAAGAGAAAAGAAAATTGATGAAAATGCAGCAGCTTTTATATTACAAGGAGCAATAGATTTTTTAAATAATTAATACTTGCTATTATAGACATTTATAGTTATAGAGTTGGTTTTAATGGCAATAAAAACAGATAAAGCTATTAAAATTTCCCAAAAACATTTGTTAGGTATCCAAGATTTATCAATTAATGATGTAAGTTTAATACTTGATGAAGCACACGCGTTTATAAAAGTTAATCAAAGTAAAAATAAAAAGATAGATGTTTTGAGGGGAAAGACTCAAATCAATCTATTCTTTGAGCCTTCTACTAGAACACAAAGTTCATTTGAATTGGCTGGAAAAAGACTTGGAGCAGACGTTATGTCTATGAATATAAGTAACTCTGCAATTAAAAAAGGTGAAACATTAATCGATACAGCCATGACTTTAAATGCGATGCATCCAGATATTATTGTAGTTAGACATCAAGACTCTGGAGCTTGTAACTTACTTTCGCAAAAAGTAAATTGTGCAGTGCTAAATGCTGGTGATGGAAGAAGAGAGCACCCTACTCAAGCTCTTTTAGATGCTTTAACAATTATAACTCGAAAAAATAAAATTGAAGGATTGAAAATTGCAATATGCGGTGACATTCTACATTCAAGAGTAGCAAGATCAAATATTTATCTTCTCAATATGCTTGGAGCTGAAGTAAATATAATTGCTCCAACAAATCTTATGCCGAAAGAAATTGAAAAATTTGGTGTTAATACTTTTACTGATATGAAAAAAGGATTGAAAGATTGTGATATCGTCATGATGTTAAGATTGCAAAATGAGAGAATGACAAGTTCATATCTTTCATCAAATAGAGAATATTATGAATATTACGGTTTAACTCCTGATAAACTTGAGCATGCTAAATCTGATGCATTAATTATGCACCCTGGACCAATGAATAGAGGTATAGAAATAGATACAATATTAGCAGATGACATAAATAAAAGCGTAATTAAAGAACAAGTTGAACTAGGTGTAGCTGTAAGAATGGCTTGTTTAAAGATATTTTGTACATAATGAAAAAGCAATATTTCATAAACGCTAACATAATTGACCCTCATAATTCAATCAATGAGGTTGGGGGTTTGATTATAAGTGAAGAAGGTAAAATTGAAGCCATAGGAAAAAAAGTAAATACTAATAATCTACCTACCAGAGAAAAACCAATTGACTTAAAAGGAAAATATATTTTTCCAGGCTTGGTAGACATGAGAGTTTTTGTTGGTGAACCTGGATATGAATACAAAGAAAACTTTAGAACCTTAAGTAATGCGGCATTATCTGGTGGTGTTACATCAGTAGTTACGATGCCAAATACTGATCCAATTATAGATAATGTATCTATAGTTGACTTTTTAAAAAGAAGAGGAAGAGATAAGTCAAAAATAAATATTTTTCCATCTGCTTCTCTTACAAAAAATATTGAAGGCACCAACATGACAGAGTTTGGTCTTTTACAGGCCAAAGGGATAATTGCTTTCACAGATGGAATAAAAACAATTCAAAATCCAAGATTAATGTCAAGAATAATGAACTCAGCTAAAGATTTAGGTTGTCTGATAATGCAACACGCTGAGGACTACGAACTTGCAAAAAATGGTATGATAAATTCTGGAATAATTGCTTCTAAATTGGGATTATCAGGCATACCAGAAATCGCAGAAAGAATTTTAATAGAGAGAGATTTAACATTGCTAGAGAAAGTAAAATGCAGATATCACATATCTCAATTATCATCGCAAAAATCGGTTGAAGTTATCAAATATAGAAAAGAAATTGTTAAATTTACCTCAGGGGTTTCGATTAATAACTTATCCTTAAATGAAAACGACATTGGAGATTTTAGAACTTTTTTAAAGTTATCTCCCCCATTAAGAAGAGAAGAAGATAGATTGGCTCTAGTGCAAGGATTAAAAGATGGCTTGATTGATGTAATTGTTTCAGATCATAAACCTGAAGATGAAGAATCAAAAAGATTAACTTTTGCTCAAGCTGCTACTGGTGCCTCTGGTATTGAAACACTCTTATCTTTAAGTTTAGAGTTGTACCATAATGGATCTCTCAAACTTGAGACTATTATCAAAGCTCTAACATCTAATCCAGCAAAAATACTCAAAATAAACAAAGGTAACCTTTCTACAGGAAATGACGCAGACCTATGTATAGTTGATATTGACAAACCATGGATTGTAAAAAAAGATAAATTAGTCTCAAAATCAAAAAATACGTCAATAGAAGATAAAAAACTTCAAGGTAAAGTTACAAATACCTTTGTAAAAGGAAAAGAATTATTTAAGCTATAGAATGGATATTTTTTTAATAGGTATAATTTCTTACCTTATGGGTTCTGTACCATTCGGTTTTATACTTACAAAAATCTTTTTAAAAAAGGATATTAGAGAAATTGGTTCAGGTAACATTGGAGCTACTAATGCTCTCAGAACTGGGAATAAAACAATAGGTTATTCAACATTGGTTCTTGATATTTTGAAAGCTGTAGCACCTGTTATTTATGTAAAAATCTTTTATCAAGATTTTTTATATATTGCCTCTCTATGTGCTTTTTTAGGTCATGTTTTTCCAATTTGGTTAAAGTTTAAAGGTGGAAAAGGTGTTGCAACTTATGTTGGAATTTTATTTGCCATAAATATCTATTTCGGAATTATCTTTATTATTTCTTGGTTTATAACTTTTTTTATTTCTAAGTATTCCTCGTTATCATCTTTAGTTGGAGCAGCCTCTATACCAATATATTTATTGATTTTAACTCAATTTGATCAGGGAATTTTTTTTACGATTATGTTTGTCTTGATATTTTTTACTCATAAAGAAAATATTAAAAGATTGAAAAATAAAGAAGAAACAAAGACAAAAATTTATTAAATTGACTATCTAAGTGATTTGAGTAGTTTGTAGTCTATGAATTTGGTCATTGTAGAAAGTCCTGCTAAAGCTAAAACAATAAATAAGTATTTGGGCGATGATTATAAAGTTCTAGCGAGTTATGGTCATATAAGAGACTTACCTTCTAAAAATGGTTCAGTTGATCCAGACCAAGATTTTAAAATGGAATGGGAAGTTGACAGTTTTTCAAAAAAATATCTTAAAGAAATTACTGATGCAGCAAAAGACTCATCTAAAATTATATTAGCTACCGACCCTGACCGTGAAGGTGAAGCTATTGCCTGGCATGTAAAAGAATATTTAAATGAAAAAAAACTTTTAAAAGATAGAGAAATTGAAAGAGTTGTATTTAATGAAATAACCAAAAAAGCTGTCATACAGGGGATTGAAAATCCAAGACAAATTGAACCTCATCTAGTTGATGCTTATATGGCTAGAAGAGCTTTAGATTATTTGGTTGGTTTTAATATTTCACCAATACTTTGGACAAAATTACCTGGCTCAAAATCTGCAGGAAGAGTTCAGTCTGTTGCTTTGAAATTAATTACTGAGCGAGAACATGAGATTGAGTCATTTAAACCAGAAGAGTTTTGGACTTTAAGTATAAATTTTGTAGATCAAAATAATAAAAAGATTACTGCAAGTATTAGTCTATTAGATAATAATAAAATTGAAAAATTTTCATTCAGAAATAAAGAAGAAATAAACAAAGCTATTGATAGTGTAAATAAAAAAAAATTTAATATTACAGATATTTCAAGTAAGGTTGTTAATCGAAATCCATCCGGGCCATTTACTACATCCACTCTTCAGCAAACTGCTTCAAGTAGATTAGGTTTTGGTGCATCTAGAACAATGCAAATTGCACAAAAACTTTATCAAGGTATAGAGATTGAAGGTGAAACAATTGGCTTAATAACTTATATGAGAACAGATGGAACTAATTTATCCAAAGATGCAGTGTCAGCTTTTAGAGATTATATCCAAAAAGAAATTGGTAACGAATACTTGCCTAAAGATGCTTTAAATTATTCTGGTAAAAAAGCTAAAAATGCTCAGGAAGCTCATGAAGCAATTAGACCTACAGATGTTATTAGAACACCCCAAAGCGTTAAGAAGTATTTAAGTACAGATCAAAATAAACTATATGATCTTATTTGGAGTAGAGCTTTATCTTCTCAAATGGAATCTGCCAAGTTTGATAGAAACACTATCACAATAACTTCAAATAATAATGATACTATTTGTAAAGCCAGCGGATCAGTTCTCAAATTTGATGGATTTTTGAAAGTTTACAACAATCAAAGTAAGGATGATGATGAAAATATTTTACCAGTTGTTTCCAAAGGACAAATTAATATTGAATCATTATTAGATGAACAACACTATACACAACCACCACCCAGATATTCTGAGGCTAGTTTAGTAAAAAAACTTGAAGAACTAGGTATTGGAAGACCATCGACTTATGCAAGTATCATTTCTACTATTGCAAATAGAGGATATGCAGAAATACTAAACAAAAGATTTTTTCCTACAGACAGGGGTAAATTAATTTCCGCCTTTTTAGAAAAGTTATTTTCTAAATATGTGGATTATAATTTTACAGCCGGATTGGAAGACCAACTTGATGAAATTACTACTGGAAAGGAAAGTTGGATTAAAGTTTTAGAACTTTTTTGGAAAGACTTTAATAATAACGTTGCTGAGGTAAAAGAAAAAAGAACTAGAGAAGTCTTGGATTTACTGAATGATAGCTTGGGTGAATTGATTTTTGATAAAGATAATGAAGGCAAGATAGTTAGAAAATGTCAATTATGCAATTCTGGAACGCTAAGTTTAAAAAATAGCTTTAGAGGTGGCGCTTTTATAGGATGCTCAAATTATCCAGAATGTAAGTTTACTAGACCTTTATCGAAAGCCAAAGCCGCTGCTCAAGCACAGTTAGCTGAACCAAAATTCATTGGAAAACATGATAATGGAAATGATATATTTTTAAAAAATGGTAGGTTTGGCCCTTATCTTCAATATGAGAAAATACCTACAGAAGCAGAAAATGAAAAGACCACAAAAAAAAAGAAAAAAAATAAAAAATCTAAATCAGACATCAATGAACTTTTAAAAAATGTTTCAATACCTAAGGGTCTAGATTTAGAAAGTATTGATTTAGAAAAAGCTCAATTTTTGTGTTCATTACCAAAATCTTTAGGGATAAATCCTGATAATCAAAAAGAGATTACTTTGAATACAGGAAGGTTTGGCCCCTACTTAAAATGTGAAAATAAATCTGCGAGAATAGAAAATATAGAGGATATATTTTCTATAGGTTTGAATAGAGCAATCACGTTAATAGCGGAAGCTAAACCTGGTAGAATGTCTTCATCAATAATAAAAGATTTAGGAGAACATCCTGAAGATAAAAAACCTGTTAGAGTTATGAAAGGTCAATACGGTCCCTATATTAAGTATAAATCACTTAATGCAACTATACCTGAAGAAAAAGACCCTACAGAGTTAACAATGGAAGAGGCTTTAATATTGATTGAGAAAAGAAAAGAATACGATAAAACTAAGAAATCAAAAAAAAGGAAATCAAAATGAGTTACGATGATAAAATTAAAGAACTTAATATAAAACTTCCTGAGGCAAAACCGCCAGTTGGAAACTACGTTGCAACTAAAATTTCTGGAAAAATGTTATTTATATCAGGACAGATTTCTATAGATGAGAATGGCCAACTTATTAAAGGAAAAGTAGGAAAAGACTTAAACACTGAAGCTGGTTATAGTGCTGCTAAAAGATGTGCTTTAAGTATTATTGCACAAGTTAAAAAAGCCTGTGATGATGATTTATCCAAAATAAAGTCATGTATAAAATTAACTGGTTTTGTCAATTCTACTGATGATTTTAATGATCAACCAAAAGTTATTAATGGAGCTTCTGATTTAATTGCATCAATTTTTGGCGATGCTGGTATGCATACTAGAGCTGCAGTGAGTACAAATAGTCTTCCTTTGGGTGTGGCTGTAGAGGTGGATGCAATTTTTGAATTAAAATAAAAAAATTATTAACCAATACTGTAATATCTAAATCCTTGTTCTTTAATTTTTTTAGGGGAGTATATATTTCTCATGTCATATATAATAAATTTTTTACCTTTGTATAAACTTTTAAAATTTATAGACTTAAAATCATTCCATTCAGTATGTATGATAACTAGATCAGAACCTTGCAAAGAGTCTTTAATAGAAAGAGAATTAAAAACATTTTTAATCTTTGAAAATTCTTTTTTATAACCAGTTGGATCAAAATATTTTATTTTTGCACCTTTTTTAGAAAGAGCTGGTATCATTTTTAGGCTAGATGAATCTCTCATATCATCTGTATTTGCTTTAAATGTGACTCCTAGAAAAGTAATAGTTTTATTTTTAATCTTTTTATTTAGAATCTCATAAACTCTATTTAACAAAAGAGTTGATCTATTTTCATTTGATTTAATTACTGATTTCACAACAGATAAATTGGTTTTAAATTTATCAGCAGTTGATGTAATGGCTTTTGTATCTTTTGGAAAACAAGATCCTCCATAGGCTGGGCCAGCTCTTAAAAATCTACTTCCTATTCTTTTATCCAAACCCATTCCAATTGAAATATCTTCAATGTTTACACCTATTTTTTCACATAAATTTGCCATTTCATTTATAAATGTGATTTTTGTAGCTAAGAAAGAGTTAGATGCATATTTGATCAATTCAGCAGCTCTTCTTGAGGTATGTAAATACGATGCTCCTTTAGAAATTAAAGGGCTATAAAGATTCTTTAAAATACGACTTGATCTTTTATCATTAGAACCTACAACAATTCTGTCAGGATATATAAAATCCCTTATGGCTTCACCTTCTCTTAAAAATTCAGGGTTCGAAATAATTGCAAAATTTTTTCTATTATTCTTTTTCAAAAAAATTTTTTCAATCTGATCTCCTGTGGTAACTGGAACCGTTGATTTAGTAACAATTATCTTAAACTTATTGATTGAAGAACTTATTTCCTTAGAAACATTAAATATTTGACTTAAGTCAGCAGAAGAACCATCTTTTTTTGTCGGTGTACCAACACAAATAAAAATTATATCTGACTCTTTAACAGATTTCTTAAGATTGGTTGAGAATTTTAATTTTTTATTTTTAAAGTTTTTTATTACTAATTCAGACAAACCTGGTTCATAAATGGGAATTTTACCATTTGAAAGATTATTTATTTTATCAATATTTTTATCTACACAAATAACATCATTACCTAAATCAGCAAAACATACTCCACTAACCAAACCAACATAGCCAGTACCTATCATGCACAATTTCATAGTTTTGCTATTTCTAAATTTGATTTGATATAACCATTCATGCTACCACAATCTAAATATTTTCCAGAAAAGTTATGAGCAATAAATTTGTTATTCTCATTTATTAATGATTGAATAGCATCAGTTATATGTATTTCACCACCCTTACCTGGTTTTTGATTATGTAATTTTGAAAAAATTTTTTTTGGAAGAATATATCTCCCAATAACTGCTTGATTTGATGGTGCTTTTAAAACAGAGGGTTTTTCAATTACATCCTTAATGTTAAAGTTATATTTGTTAATTTTTTTACCTAGTTTATATATTCCCCATCTAGATACAGATTTTTTACTAACCTTCATGCTTGCCATAACTGAAGACTGATATTTATTATGAATTTTTATCATTGATTTAGAACAATTTTTTTTAATGATCAAATCATCTGGCAAAAGCATCAAAAAAAATTTGTCTCTTATAAATTTTTTTGTTTTAAGGACTGCATCTCCTGTACCTAGGGGTTTATTTTGGTATACAAACTTAATCATTTTTTTATATTTCAGAATTTTTTTATATTCATTTTTTATTCTAATATCATTTTTTTTTTTTATTATCTTTTTATAATAACTATCATTAAAAAAATATTTTTTTATCATTTCCTTTTTTTTTGAAATAATAAAAATTACCTCTTTAATTCCTGCCTCAATACATTCATCTAAAATGAACTCAATACCAGGTCTTCCATTTATGGGTAGGAGTTCTTTAGCAAATACGCTCGTCAAAGGTAATAAACGTGTACCTAATCCAGCCAATGGAATAATTGCTTGTTTAATCATTTAAATGTTTTACTTATTAAAATGTTTTATACAAATGAAAATTTTATTAAATAATAATGATTTAAATGAGGCATTATATGGTCATACCAATATTGGGTTTGTACCCACTATGGGTAGTCTTCATAAAGGCCATATATCACTTATTAGAAGATCTTTACGAGAATGTAATAAAACAATAGTAAGTATATTTATCAATCCAACTCAATTTAATAATAAGAAAGATTATGAAAATTATCCAAAAAATAATAAAGGAGACTTATTAATTTTAGAAAAATTAAATGTAAATTTTGTTTTTTTGCCAAAAAAAAAAGATATCTATAAATTCAGAAACTCCAAAAAAATCCTATTAAAAAAAAAGGATAAAATTTTGTGTGCCAAATATAGAAAAGGGCATTTTGAGGGCGTAATTGACGTAATGAATAGATTGACAAAAATGATAAATCCTAAAAAAATTTTTATGGGAGAAAAAGACTTCCAACAACTCTTTTTGGTAAAAAGATATATTGAAAAAAAATACAGGTCTAAAATTATCCCATGCAAAACAATAAGAGACAAAAATAATGCAGCTTTATCATCGAGGAATCTGCGTCTTAGTAAAAAAGATTTGAATATTGTCGGTAATATTGCTCGAAATTTAATTTCATTTAAAAAAAGATTAAAGAAAACTAATAATTTAAATAAATTATTATTAAATAAAAAAAAAGAATTAATAAAACTTTATAATATAGAAATAGAATATTTAGAGTCACGAGATAAATTTAACCTCAAAATCTCAAATAAGTTTACTAATTCTAAAATTTTTATTGCTTACTTTTTTAAAAAGATAAGATTAATAGATAATTTTTAATTTTTATAAGAAATAAGCACCAACACCCAAAAAAGAAACAAAGCCTATTACATCAGTAATTGTTGTCACAAAAACACTAGAAGCTATGGCTGGATCAATATTCATTTTTTTTAAACTAACTGGAACTAATATTCCAAATAAACCGGCTACAACCATAGTCAAAATCATTGAGATAGAGATAATTATTGAGAGTTGAATATCTTGAAACCATAACTGAACAATAAGGGAACTTATTATAGCAAAAATAATTCCATTTAAGATACCAATATTAAATTCTTTTAAAATGTTTTGATTGAAATTGTTTTTTGTTAAGTCATTTGTTGCAAGTGTTCTAATAGTTACTGCCAATGTTTGCATACCCGCATTACCACCCATCGATGCTACTATTGGCATTAAAAAGGCTAAGACAACCATTTGTTCTATAGTTGCACCAAATAAGCTAATGCAATATGTAGCTAAAAAAGCTGTAAAAAGATTTAGTAGAAGCCAATTAAATCTTCTTTTGGTTTTAGTTAAAACACCATCAGTAATTTCTTCATCACCTACTCCAGCCAATCTTAGGGCATCTTCCTCAGCTTCCTCTTTTAACACGGTTAGAACGTCATCAGAGGTAATCATACCTACAAGTTTATTATTTTTATCTACAACACATGCTGAATTTAAATTATAATTTTCAAATAAGTGTCCAACTTCTTCTCTATCCATGTCAACAGGGACTAAAAAAGAAGAATCTTCCATTATAGATGACATTTTAGATTCTCTTGGAGTTCTCAAAACTTTTGAAGATGGAACAGTTCCGATTGGTTTAAAATTTTCATCAACTATATAAATTTCCAAAAATTGATCTGGCAAATCTTTATTCTCTCTTAAATAATCAATAGTTTGTCCAACAGACCAATTACTAGGTATTGCTGTAAATTCTCTTTGCATTATCCTAGCAGCACTATCTTCTGGATAGCTAAGACCTTCTAAAAGTGCAAATCGATCCTTCGGTGGTAATGCACTTAAAATTAAATTCTTATCTTTTTCTTCAACGTTTTCTAAAATCGCTATAGCATCATCTGACTCTAGATTTTTTAGTATTCTTACTATCGCCTCAGATGATAGATATTTGATTATCTCAATTTGAACAGACTCATTTAATTCAATAAAAACTTCAGGATCAATTTTAAAATTATTTAATTTTATTAAATTTTCTCTGTCATTTTGGCTTAAATGTTCGATAATATCTGCTGCATCTGCTGGATGCATTTCTTTAAAAGAATTTGTAATAAATAAAGCATCATTTGACGCAATTTTGTCTGTTAAAACTTTTATATATTCTTTATTAAATTCAAAATTGACTTTTTTATCTTTTATTTTTTTAATTAAAGTCATAAATATTCCTATTATTCAGTCGGAACTTTTAATACATAATAAAAAGAATACAATTTTTAAATGAAAATAGAGATTAAAAAGTCAAAAAAACCAATAAAATATGATGAAGCCATTAGAATTATGGAGTCAAGATTGAGTGAAATACATAATAATAGTTCTGATGAACTTATATGGATCTTACATCATGAAGACATTTATACTGCAGGCACGAGCTATCTTGAAAATGAAATATTGGATAAAAAGATAGAAATTAAAAAAACAAATCGTGGAGGAAAAATCACTTTTCATGGGCCAGGTCAATTGATTTGTTATTTTGTTTTAGATTTAAAAAAAAGAAATAAAGATATAAGAAAGTTTATATCTATAATTGAAAAAACCATTATCGACACTCTTAGATTTTATAATATTCAAACTTTTTCAGATAAAGAAAATATTGGAATTTGGTATAAAAGAGATTCTGAAATAAAAAAGGTTGCAGCTATTGGAGTAAGAGTTAGTAAATGGATTGCCTATCATGGTTTTTCAATTAATATAAATAATAATCTTAATAAATATGAAGCTATTATTCCTTGTGGCATCAAAGATAAAGGTGTCACAAATCTAAAAAATATTATTGATCAAAATTATGATAATTTAGATGAAAAATTAATTGAAAATTTTATTTTAAATCTAAAAAATTAAGTCTTTTTGTTTTTAAAAGTTTTTTAAAATATTCAGGTAAAAGTGCTTTATAAGTATATTTATTATCCTTTATCATAAATCTAATTTGATAAGAGTGAAGCATTAAATTCTTATTTATTCCTTTTGTAACAAATGATGATCTGTATTTTTGATCACCAAATATAGAATGACCAATATTAAAAAGTTGTTTTCTTAATTGATGTTTTCTTCCAGTAATAGGCTTCATTTCAACTAAACTTGCATGAGAATTCTTATCTAAAACTTTATATATTGTCTTAGCTTTTTCAATAATTTTTTTATTATTTTCATAACGTATTAAATCACTATTCCATTCTCCATTATTTTTTTCTAATTCACCATGACAAATAGCTAAATATGTCTTGTGAACTTTACGCAGCCTGAAAAGAGATGTTAATAATTGTGCTGTTTCTCTGTTTTTTGCCATTATAAAAACTCCTGAAGTATCTTTATCTAATCTATGAACTGAGTACGGTTTTGTACCTTGAAAAATTTCACTCTTAGAAAATATATCTACTAAATTTTTTTTTGATTTAGTTCCCCCTTGAACTGATATACCGGCAGCTTTATTTAATACAATAAAATCATTATTATCTTCAATAATTAATTTTTCGTTTGCAACTATAATCTTATTTGTTGGTTTAAATTCAACTTTTTTTTGTATTATTCTTTTTTCAAAATTAAAATTAAACAAATCAATTTGATCATTTATATTAACTTTATAAGAACTTTTTGTTTTTTTCTTATTTAATTTAATTTTTCCTTCTCTTAAATTTTTTTCAATTAAACTTTGTGGAATATTTCCTAATTTACTTCTTAGGTATCTATCTAGACGCATTTTATCACACGTTGAGTCAACGATGAAACTTTTTATCATGAATTTGATTTATTAAATTAAGCAGATACTGCTTTTTTATCTTCTTTTTTTTCAGCTTCTTTTGAAAGTTCTTTTTTCTTTTTATCAATTTTTTTAGCCTGAATATCTCTATCAACAAATTCAATTATAGCCATTGGTGCATTATCTCCATATCTATATCCTGCTTTAATTATTCTTGTATATCCACCATTTCTTTTTTCATATCTCTTAGATAAAGTTTTTTTTACTTTATTCGCAGCTTTTGAATCCTGTAACTTAGAAACTAATAATTTAGAAGTTTGTAAATTACCTTTTTTTCCTAAAGTTATAATTTTTTCTGCTTGTGGTTTTAAAAATTTTGCTTTTGGTAAAGTTGTCTTGATTTGCTCGTATTTTATTAAAGAATTTAGCATATTTTTTAATAAGGCTTTTCTATGCTCTGAGGTTCTATTTAACTTCTTATTTGCCATTCCGTGTCTCATTAAATAGCTTCCTCCAATTTTTTAGACATTTCAGCGATATTATCAGGGGGCCAATTTGGAATTTCCATACCTAAATATAATGACATACCAGTTAAAACTTCTTTTATTTCATTCAAAGATTTTCTTCCAAAATTTGGTGTTCGCAACATTTCTCCCTCAGATTTTTGAACAAGATCTCCGATGTAAATTATATTATCATTTTTAAGGCAATTCATAGATCTTACAGATAATTCTAGTTCATCAACTTTTCTTAATAAGTTTTTATTAAATTCTGGTTCACTAGAAACTTCTTTAACAGGTGCTTCAACTGGTTCGTCAAAATTAATGAACATTTTAAGTTGATCTTGAAAAATTCTAGCAGCATATGCTACTGCATCTTCAGCTGAAATTGCACCATTTGTTTCCACTTCCATTGTTAATTTATCATAATCTAATGCTTTACCTTCTCTTGCTGTGCTTACTGAATAAGAAACTTTTTTAACTGGGCTATATAATGAGTCAATTGCTATTAATCCTAATGGAGGTTCTTCAGGTTTATTTAGATCTGCTGGCACATAACCTTTGCCTGTATTGACATTCATTTCCATGTGAAAGTTTGTATTTTCATCTAAATTACAAATTACTAAATCAGGATTTAAAATTTCAATATCTGCAACAGGTGTTATATCAGAAGCTTTAATTTCACCAGGCCCTTTTGCATCTAAAATTAGTTTTTTTGTACCTTCTGAATTATTTTTTAATGCTAAAGATTTAATATTTAATACAATGTCAGTAACATCTTCTCTTACACCTTTTATAGAAGTGAATTCATGTAAAACTCCATCAATCTGAATAGAAGTGACAGCTGAACCCCTAATAGATGATAGTAAAATTCTTCTTAAAGAATTTCCTAAAGTTAAGCCATAACCTTTTTCTAATGGCTCCGCAATTATTTTTGCTTGGGTTTGATCATCACTTATTTTGACATCTAATTTAGTTGGTTTAATAAGTGATTTCCAATTTTTAACATTAACATTTTCAGTTTGCATTAAACTCTCCTTTTTTTTGGTGGTCTTGTTCCATTATGAGGCATTGGTGTAGTGTCTTTAATTGACAAAATCTTAAATCCTCTTGCTTGTAAAGCTCTCAAGGCTGTTTCTCTCCCAGAGCCAGGTCCCTTAATTTCAACTGTTAAATTTTTCATACCAAATTCTAATGCTTTAGATGCTGCAGAATCTGCCGCAACTTGTGCTGCATACGGGGTTGATTTTCTTGAACCCTTAAAACCTTTTTGACCAGCTGATGCCCAAGAAACAACGTTGCCACTTGTATCTGCTATAGAAATTATTGTATTATTAAATGTTGATTGAACATAAGCAATACCGTTTAAAATATTTTTTTTAATTTTCTTTTTTTTTGAATAAGTGCTTTTACTTGCTTTACTTGAAACTTTTTCAGATTTTTGATCTTTGTTTTCTGTTTTTTCTACTTTAGCCATAATTTATTTCTTCAGTGGTGTTAATTTTTTTCCAGCTATAGCAATAGCTTTACCTTTTCTTGTTCTTGCATTACATCTTGTTCTTTGGCCTCTTACAGGTAATTTTTTTCTATGTCTTGATCCTCTGTAACATGCAAGATCAATTAATCTTTTTATACTTAAAGAATAATCTCTTCTTAAATCACCTTCTACTTTAAAGTTTTGGTCAATATATTCTCTAATTTTCAAAATTTCATCATCAGTTAATTGATTTACCCGTTTATCCTTAGGTATTTCAAGAGATGTGCAAATTTGATTAGAAAACTTATCACCTATGCCGTAAATGTAAGTAAGCCCAATGTGGACTAACTTGTTTTGTGGAATATTAATACCTGCAATACGAGCCATAAATTTTTGAGATAAATTCAGCCTTTTATATAAGAAGATCTTCTAAAGTCAATGTCTTAAACTGTTAGAAAATCGTTGATTTTAGTGGTTATTTCCTCAATTTCTAATGCACCATCTAATTCATAAAAATTAGAATTTTTATTATAAAAATCAAGAACTGGTTTAGTCGTATGCATGTAGGTATCGTATCTTTTTAAAATTGTATCTAATTCATCATCTGATCGGCTCTCTTGAATCTTTCTTTTCTCAATTCTTTTTATGATTGTTTCCTTATCTACATTAAGAAAAAAAATAAAATCTATTTTTTGATTTGTATCTTTTAATAGTTTTTCTAAATTTTTAGCCTGACTTATTGATCTGGGATAACCATCAAAAATCAAATTATCTTTCTTTTGTGGATTAAATAAAACTTTTTTAATCAATTCATTTACAATTTCATCATTTACAAATTTTCCTTCATTCATATTATTAATTATTTTTTTTCCAATTTCAGTATCCATTTTAATTTCATTTCGTAATATATCTCCTGTAGATATTTGAAATCCATTTAGTTTTTCTACTAAATTTTTTGCTTGGGTTCCTTTGCCCGCTCCTGGTGGACCGAATAAGATAATATTCACTTATTATCTTCCAAATTTAGTTTTTTTAATAAGCTGTTCATATTGTGAACTCATTAATCTTGTTTGTATTTGAGTAACAGTATCTATAGCAACTACAACAACAATAAGAATTGATGTTCCACCTAAATAAAATGGAATTGGGTAATTGGCTATTAAAAATTCTGGCATTAAACAAACTAAGGTTAAATATAACGCTCCAATTGTTGTAAGCTTTGTTAAAATATTTTCAATATATAAAGCTGTGCTTTCACCTGGTCTTATTCCTGGTATGAATCCGCCATACTTTCTTAAATTATCTGCTGTTTCAGTTGGATTAAAAGTAATTGACGTGTAAAAGAAAGTAAAAAAGATTATTCCAGAAGCATACAACAACATATATAAAGGTTGTCCTTGAGTAAAGAATGAGCTTATATTTAAAAAAGTTTCATTGTCTGAAAAATTAAAATTTGAAAACGTCACTGGTAATAAAAGTAAAGCTGAAGCAAATATAGCTGGTATAACGCCTGCTTGGTTTATTTTTAATGGTAAATGAGAAGATTCTCCACCATACATTTTATTTCCCATTTGTCTTTTTGGGTAATTTATTAATATTTTTCTTAAAGCTCTTTCCATGAAGACTATAAATAAAATTGTTAAAATTAATAAAATAAAAATTGCCAAAAGTAACATTGTAGATACAGCACCAGTCCTTCCTAATTCAAATGTAGTAACTAATGCACGTGGTATTTCAGCAACAATACCTGCAAAAATAATTAAGGAAATACCATTTCCTATTCCTCTTTGAGTAATTTGTTCACCTAACCACATTAAAAAGATAGTACCCGCAACAATTGTTGTTACTGTTGATATCTTAAAAAAAATTCCGGGATTAATTACTAAGTTTGCAGATGACTCTAAACCTACAGCTAGACCATATCCTTGGACAGTTGCAAGTAATACTGTTCCGTATCTTGTTATCTGAGTTATTTTTGATCTTCCTGTTTCACCTTGTGCTTTCAAGTTTTTAAAATAATCTGAAACTCCAGTTAATAATTGTACTATAATTGAAGATGATATATATGGCATTATTCCTAAAGCAAAAATTGCCATTCTACTTACGGCACCTCCAGCAAATACGTTAAACATACCAAGTAATCCTTTTTGATTACCTTCCATCATAATCTTAAGTTGTTCAGGATCTATACCGGGTAATGGCACAAAAGTACCAAATCTATAAACCGCAAGTATAGCTATGGTAAATATAATTCTATTTCTTAAATCATTGTTAGATGATGAGGCGCTCATTTAATTATTATTTATTTTTTAAGTTGTATTGATCCACCAATTTTTTCAAGCTTTTCTACAGCCGATTTAGATGCAAGATCTGCCTCTATATTAATTTTCTCTTTTATTTCGCCTGATCCTAAAATCTTAAGTTTAATGGAATTTTTATTAATTAATTTTAATTTTTTTAATAAATCAGAATTTAGTATATCGCTTGATTTAATATTTTTTTTATCTAGAAAAAATTGAATTTTATCTAGATTCAAAATTGCAATATTTTCTTTTCTAATTGAATTAAATCCTCTTTTTGGCAATCTTCTGTACAAAGGCATTTGTCCACCTTCAAAACTCTTAATAGCAACACCAGATCTTGATTTTTGTCCTTTAACTCCTCTTCCAGAAGTTTTTCCTTTACCAGAACCTATTCCTCGCCCAACTCTTAACTTTGGTTTTTTAATTTTTATTCTGTTGTTTAATTTAATCATTATCCTCTTTTTTCAATTATTTCCGAAATCTTTTTATTTCTAATTGATGAAATTTGTTTTGGTGAGTTTTGTTTAAGTAAAGCTTTCATTGTTGCTCTAATTACATTGTGTGCATTTGAAGTTCCCATAGATTTAGCAACAATATCTTTTACACCCAAAACTTCACATACAGCTCTTACTGGACCTCCAGCAATTATACCAGTTCCTTTTGAAGCTGCTCTAAGAACGATTTTACCTGAGCCATCTTTTGCTTTTACGTCGTGGTGAATTGTTCTTCCTTCTCTTAACGGTATATGAACTAATTTTCTTCTAGCAATTTCATTAGCTTTTTTTATTGCATCTGGTACTTGCTTAGCTTTAGCATGGGCTATACCAATTCTTCCAGCTTGATTTCCTACTACAACCAAGGCTGAAAAACCAAATCTTCTACCACCTTTAACTACTTTTGTTATACGATTAATATGAACCAATTTTTCTAAAATATCGTCAGTTTTTTTTTCTTTATTATTGTCCATAATTAAAATTCCATTCCATTTTTACGAAGAGTTTCAGCAAACACTTTTACTCTTCCGTGATATTTGTAAACACCTCTATCAAAAAAGATTTTAGTTATCTTTTTTTCTTGAGCTTTTTTAGCAAGTTTTTCTGCAACAATTTTAGATAATTCAGTTTTATTTACCTTAGAATTAGATTTAACATCTTTTTCTATTGATGATGCTGATATAAGAGTTGTATTTTTACTATCATCAATAATTTGAGCAGAAATATTTTTTGCCGATCTTGATATACTTAATCTAAATCTATCATTAGATGCAACTTTTTTGACTTTATTACTAACTCTAAATTTTTTTCTTTTAGTTATATTAAGTTTCATTATTTTTTCTTTCCCTCTTTTTTCAAAATATATTGGCCTTTTTCTCTCACACCTTTGCCCTTATACGGTTCTATTTTTCTTAATGTTTTAAGTTTAGAAACAACTGCACCTACTTTTTGTTTATCAGAACCAGATACTTTAATTGTAGTTTGTTTTTCCACAGCAATTTTGATTCCTTCAGGAATATCAAAATTTATATCATGGCTGTATCCAAGTTGGAGATTTAATTGGTTTCCTTTTAAAGCAGCTCTGTAGCCAACTCCTACCAATTCTAAAGTTTTTTCATATCCTGCACTTGAACCAATTACTGCATTGTTTATTAAACTTCTATTCATGCCCCATAATCTTTTAGTATCTTGGTCAATTTTTTTTGGTTTAATTGAGATTTCTTTGCCATCTTTAATATCAAGCTTAAACATTTCTAGATCAATATTAATTGATTTTTTCCCTAATGGTCCCTCTATATTTAGAATGCTCCCAGCTAAAGCAACTTTTACTTTTTCTGGAACTGAAATATTTATTTTACCAATTTTAGACATTAAAATACCTTACAAATTATTTCACCACCAACTTTTTGTTTTCTTGCATCAATATCTGTCATTACTCCTTTTGGAGTTGATACTATTGCTATTCCTAAACCATTATTAATCTTTGGCAAGCTATCTGCGCTTGAAAAGATTCTTCTACCTGGTTTTGAAACTCTTTCAAATGTGCTTATGACGGGATTTCCAGAATGATATTTTAACTCTAGAGATAATACTGACTTATTATCTACTTCAGAAGTTTTATAATCTTTGATAAAACCCTCATTCTTTAAAATATCTGCAATTTTTGTTTTGAAATTTGATGAAGGTAGCTCAACTTTTTTATGATTTCTTTGTTGAGCATTCTTAATTCTTGCTATCATATCTCCAATTGGATCACTTAAACTCATAATTTCCTTTCTACCAACTTGATTTAACTAAACCTGGTATTTTTCCTTGTAAACCAAGTTGTCTTAAAGCTATTCTTGATATTTTTAATTTTCTATAAACACCATGAGGTCTTCCAGTAATTTGACATCTATTCATAACTCTTATTTTTGCCGAATTTCTTGGTAACTTTGATAACTTTTGTTGTGCTTT
>QCMO01000008.1 GCA_003213695.1 Pelagibacteraceae bacterium AG-422-C23
AGATAAGTTTGTTAATTTCATCTCAAGTATTTCAGCAAATAAAAGAGGCAAAAGAAAGTTTAATAACATCGGAGGATTTGGATCAATATCTAATATACCTAAAAATATAAAAAATCCAAAAATAGTTGCATGTACTGATGGTGTAGGAACAAAAGTAGAGATTGCAAATATTTTAAATAAATATGATACAATTGGTATTGATCTAGTTGCAATGAGTGTCAATGATTTGATTGTTCAGGGCGCCAAACCCATTTTATTTTTAGATTATATATCTATTAATAAAATAGATTTAAAAAAATTAAAATTAATTATTAAAGGAATAGTTAAAGGCTGTAAAATTTCAAATTGTAATTTAGTTGGTGGGGAAACAGCAGAAATGCCTGGTACTTACGAAAAAGGAAAATTTGATATTGCGGGTTTTGCTGTTGGTATTGTAGATGAAAAAAAAATACTTAATAAAAATAAGATAAATAAAAATGATTTAATCTTGGCAGTGCCATCTAGTGGATTACATTCAAATGGATTTTCTTTGGTAAGGTATTTAATAAATAAAAAAAAGATTAATATCAAAAAAAATGATTTTTTAAGAAAAGAACTTATTAGACCAACAAAGATTTATACGAAAGAAATTTTAAAATTAATTGAAAAAAATTTATTAAATGGTTGTGCAAATATAACAGGTGGTGGTTTAGAGGATAATATTAAAAGAATAATACCAAATAATCTTTGTGCTGAAATAGATTTAAAAAGAATAAATACTCTCAAAATATTTAAATGGCTTAAGAATAATAATATAAGTGACAAAGAAATGTTAAAAACATTTAATTGTGGTGTTGGATTTTGTTTAATAGTTAATTCAAGAAACTTAAAAAAAGTTATTAGATATTTTCCCAAATTATATAAGCCTTATGTGATCGGAAAAATTATTAAAGGAAGAAATAAAGTCAAATTAAATGATAAAATTTCATGGTTTTAGTAAAGTAAAAACTGCTGTATTTATTTCGGGCACTGGAAGTAATTTAAAAAATCTTATTAAATTTTCTTTATCTAAAAAATCACCAATTGAAATTGTTTTTGTAATTTCAAGCAATTCTAAAGCTAAAGGTCTTGATCACGCAAAGAATTATGGAATTAGATCTAAAGTTTTTCAATCTAAGAATAAAAAGATAGATGAAAATAAAATTTTAAAAATTCTTAATAAAAAAAATGTAAATTTGATTTGTTTAGCTGGCTATATGAAGATTTTGTCGAAAAATTTTATAATGAGATTTAATGGAACTATTTTAAATATTCATCCCTCACTTTTGCCAAAATATAAAGGCTTAAATACTCATGAAAGGGCTATTCAAAATAAAGAAAAACAATCAGGCTGTACGGTTCATTTTGTAAATTTCAAGTTAGATTCAGGGAAAATTATTTTACAAAAAAAAGTAAAAATAAGTAAAAGTGATACCCCAAAAAAATTATCTAAAAAAATATTGAAACAAGAACATAAACTTTATCCAAAGGCTATTATGAAATTATTTTCTAATCTTTAAAGAAAAAATCTATTTCTATCTTAGCATTTTCTTTGCTGTCAGAACCATGGACAGAATTTTTGTCTATCGAAATTCCATATTTTTTTCTAATAGTACCCTCTTTTGCATCCTTTGGGTTTGTTGCTCCCATTAGTTCTCTATTTTTTAAGACTGCATTTTCTTTTTCCAAAATCATAACAACAATCGGGCCAGATGATAAATAGGAACATAAATCATTATAAAATGGTTTAGTTTCATGAACTTTATAAAAATTTTCGGCTTCTGATTTTTCAATTTGTATTTTCTTTTCTTTTGTTATTTTAAAACCATTTGAAATAAACATTTCTTTAATTTCGTTATCCAAATTCCTTTCAACAGCATCAGGTTTAATTATCGATAAAGTTTGTTCAATGTTATTCATAATAATCCTCGATTAATTGGTTTAATAATCTTACTCCAAAACCTGTAGCTCCACCTGAATTTAATGCACCTCCATATTTTGAAAAAGCCATACCAGCTATATCTAAATGAACCCATGGTGTTTTATTTAAAATGAATCTTTGTAAAAATTGTGCTGCTGTTGTCGAACCTGCTCCACCTACATAATTAATATTTTGCATGTCTGCATTATTTGAATTGATTAGTTTATCATAATTTTTATGAAGTGGCATTCTCCAAACTTTTTCATCAACTTTATTTCCTGTGTCAAAAATTTGTTTAGACAACTTATCATTATTTGAAAAAAGTCCTGCATATTCAGATCCTAAAGAAACAATAATTGCTCCAGTTAAAGTTGCTAAGTCTATAATAAATTCAGGTTTGAATTTTTTTTCAGTGTAGGTTAATGCATCTGCCAATACCAATCTTCCTTCAGCATCTGTATTTAAAATTTCTATAGTTTTTCCACTATATGATTTTACAATATCGCCAGGTCTTTGAGCATTACCTCCTGGCATGTTCTCAACAAGTCCAACTACTCCTACAGCATTAATTTTCGCTTTTCTTAAAGCTAGATTTTTCATCAATCCTACTACTACAGCTGAGCCTGCCATGTCATAAGTCATATCCTCCATAAATTTTGCTGGTTTTAGAGAAATGCCTCCTGTATCAAAACACACACCTTTACCGACAAAAGCAAGTGGTTTTTTTTTTGATTTAGATCCATTCCATTCCATAGTAACTAAATAAGAGCCTCTAATACTTCCTTGACCAACACCTAATAAAGCATTCATACCTAGTTTTTTCATTTTTCTTTGATCATAAATTGTGACTTTCAAACCTATCTTTTTTAATGATAATAATCGTTTTGCATATTCATCTGGATGTAAAATATTTCCAGGTTCAGAGACTAAATCTTTGGTAAAAATTGTTCCTTCAATCAATGAGTCAAATCTTTTATTTTTATTAAATTCAAAAGAATTTTTTGATAAGATGGTAATTTCAAATAATAAACTTTTTTTTTTAGATTTGTATTTGTTAAATACATATGATTTTAATTTTGCACCATGAAAAAATTCATCTAAAAAATTTTTATTTTTTTGACTTAATTCCTTAATATTATTCTCTAGAAAAGTTGAGCTTTGAATTATATTTGACTTGATATAATCATAAAATTTAGCTCCTAACCTCTCGTTCTCCAAAGATGAGGAGCTGTCTTTTAATTTTATTAAAATTATTCTTTGATTTGAATTTATGTTGAAATGTTGAAAATTCTTATCTTTTAATTTGTTATTGTTTATAGTTTTATTGATTATATTCGATAATTTTGATAATGGTGTTTTGTCTAAACCTCTTATTTTCAAGTTATCATTCGTAAATAAAATATAATTCTTGATTTTATTTTCAATAATGTTCTTTTTGAAGCTTATTTTAATAGACATAATTTTTAATTACAAAGAGTTATAAATGAATGGTATATATTTGGAAATTTATTATTTTCAATGAAAAAATTAATATTTCGAAAATTTACTAAAGATACACTGGTTTTTTTTCTAATTTTATCTTTTACGATCGGTCTAATAGTATGGACTATGCAAGCAGTGAATTACTTCGATTTTGTTACCCAAGATGGGCATGGTCTTAAAACTTATTTCTCCTACATATTGCTTAATTTTCCGAAAATTATTCATAGGATTACTCCATTTATTTTTTTTATAAGTCTCTTTTTTATTATCAATGATTATGAAACAAAGAATGAATTACTAATTTTTTGGACTAATGGGGTAAGTAAAATAACTTTTACTAATAAAATAATTATTATGTCCTTCTTTTTAATGATTTTTCAAATCTTAATGGGAAGTTTTGTCTCACCATTTTCTCAATTAAAAGCTAGAGATTTTTTGAAGAAATCAAATGTAGATTTTTTTACGTCATTAATTAAAGAAGGAAAATTTATAAATGTTGTTGATGGTTTAACTATTTTTATTAACAATAGAGATCAGAGAAATAATTTTTCAGAAATATATTTGGATGACTCATCTAGAACTAATAAAAGAATAATTTATGCTAAAACTGGAACGGTAATGGATGATGGAAATAAAAAAATATTTAAACTTTTTAAAGGAAAAATAATTAATATAGATGAGAAAAAATTGAATACATTTGAATTTGATCAAATTGATTTTAACTTAGCGGATTATTCAACTACATCTATTTTACTACCAAAAATTCAAGAGATGCCATCTGTGGCTTTAATAGAGTGTTCTTATAAAATATTTAATAACCAAAATATTGAAAATCTAAATGAATTTAAATGTAGAAAACCAACTCATAATGAAATTAATCAAGAGTTATTAAAAAGATTTTATAAACCTCTCTACATACCCATAATTGCTCTTTTAACATGTTTTTTAATAATGTTTCCAAAAAATAGTTCATCTTATAAAAAAAACAGAAGAATAATTTTTTTAGCAACTTTTTTTATTTTAGTATTATCTGAAGCTTCTTTAAGATATGCAACCTCTTCGTATTTTGCCAGTATGATTTATTTAATTGTTCCATGGATTATTTTTTTATTAATTTATTTATTTTTTTATAAACGGATTAAGAATGTTTAAAACTTATCAAAAGTATATTATAAAAAATTTTATAAATAAATTTCTTTTTATTAGTTTAGTATTTTTCAGTTTAATTATTATTTTGACTGTTCTTGAGGAAATTTCTTTCTTTAAAGAAATAGATGTAAATTTATTTTACCCATATATCTTGACGTTATTATCTTCACCAATTACTCTCTTTGAAATTTTTCCATTTATATTTTTAATAGCTACTCAATTTGTTTTTTACGATTTATTTAAAAAAGAAGAATTAAACCTTCTCAAAACAAATGGCTTAAGTAATTTAAAAATCATAAAGATATTATTTCTAACATCTATAATTATTGGAATTTTATCAATATTATTTTTTTATAATGCTGCTTCAAAACTAAAATTTCTCTACACGGATATCAAAAATAATTTTTCAAATGATAATAAATATTTAGCAGTTGTAAATAATGAGGGTCTTTGGCTTAAAGATGAAATTAATGAAAAAATTTTAATTGTAAAATCTGCTAATATAGATGAAAATTTTTTAAAAGATGTAATAATTAGTGAATTAAATTTTGATTTTTCTTTAGAAAGAATAATTCAATCTGAAAAAATTGATATTAATAACAAAGAATGGATAATTGAAAAACCAATTATAACAATAGATAATATTACACAAAAAAAAAATGATAATTTAATTTTTAAAACTAATTTTGATAATGATAAGATTTATAATTTATTTTCAAATATATCTACTTTAAATATTTATGAGCTTTTTAATTTAAAAAAAGATTATGAAAACTTAGGTTACTCTTCAGATGAAATTAAAATACACCTATTGAGACTCTTTTCTGCGCCTTTATTTTATTCTGCACTAACAGTTTTATCAGCGGTCATTATGTTCAATTTTAGAAGGGGGAAATCTCTCTTTTTCTATGTTTTACAAGGTATTTCCACGTCTGTAATTATCTACTATATAAATTTTATGTTTAGCTCTATGGGAAATAACGGTCAAATACCCATTATGGCCTCAATTTTCTTGCCAATTTTATTTATTTCAATTATTGCAACCATAGGTTTAATAAGAGTAAATGAGAAATAATTTTTTTATATTTTTAATATTTTTTGTATTTCTAATTAAAACATCTGTTGCTAATGAATTCAAATTTGAGACATCAGAAATTAAGGTGCTTGAGAATGGAAATTTAATTAGTGCTAAAAATGGTAAAGCTATTTCGACGGATAAAGATTTAGAAATTAGTGCCAAAGATTTTAAATATTTTAAGGATAAAAAACTTCTCAAAACTTTAGATGGAGAAGTGGTAATTAAATCAAAAAATTTAAGAATAAAATTTGATTCAATGGAATTTGATGAAATAAGTTCAATTTATACTGCAGAAAATAATATTACAATAGATGATTTTAATAGGGAATTAACAATTAAAACAAAAAAAATTATATACGACAATAATAATAAAATTTTAAAATCATCTACAAATTCAATAATACAAGATAAAATAAATAATATACTTGATACTGAATCTTTTGTTTATGATATTAAAGGGAGTATTCTTAAAATTCAAAATGCAAATTTAAAAGATATTGATGATAATGATTTTAATATTGAGTCAGCATTTATCGATATATCTACAAACACATTAGTTGGAAAAGATGTTGAAATAAATTTTAATAATAAGTCATTTAACAAAGATAACGAACCAAGACTTAAAGGGAAAAGTATTATCTACGATAAAGAAAAAACAAAGATCACTAAAGGGATTTTTACAACATGTAAAAAAAGAGATAATTGTCCCCCCTGGCAACTTTCTTCAGAAGAAATTAAACACGATAAAAAAAGTAAAACTATTAATTATAAAAATGCATGGTTAAAAGTTTATGATATTCCTGTTTTATATTTTCCAAAATTTTTCCATCCAGATCCAACTATAGACAGAAAATCAGGTTTTCTTATCCCTACAATTAAAAATTCTCCTAATTCAGATAACTATCTTAGTGTTCCTTATTTTCAAGTTGTCAGTATGAATAAAGATCTTACATTTATACCCCGATTATATACTGATAATAAATTTTTATTACAAACAGAATATAGACAAGTAAATTCAAAAAGTAATCATATAAGTGATTTTAGTTTTTTTAATGAAGAAAATGAGAATACAAAAAGCCACTTATTTTATGAATATAATAAAAATTTATCATATCTTAAGTTTGATGAAAGTGAACTTAACCTTAAAATACAAAGAGTATCAAATGATACTTATCTAAAAGCTAATAAAGTTAAATCCAAATTGATAAATAATTATGATGTTTTAGAGTCTAACATAGATTTTAATTTATATTCTGATGATTTACAAATTGAAACAGAAATGATTGTATATGAATCATTAAATAAAGATAATAATGATAGATATGAATTTATTTTACCTAAAATAAATATCGTAAAAAATATTGAAAATAAAACTAATTTGGATGGTAATTTCAAATTAAATTCAAATAATTATATTAAAAACTATCAAACAAATGTTTTAGAAAAGATAAATATTAATGATTTGACATTTAATTCAGTTCCTAAAATATCAAAAAATGGCTTCTATAATAATTATGATTTTATAATTAAGAATGTTAATTCAGATACTCAAAATTCTGACTCATTTAAAGAAAGTGAAAATTTTTATTTATCTAGTTTAGTGCAATTCAATTCATCTTTACCATTAAAAAAGGAAAACGAATTTTTCGAAAAGATTTTAACTCCAAAATTATCGCTTAAAATAAGCCCTAATAATAATGGCAAAGACCTTAAGGATGATGAAAACAGAATTGATATTTCTAATGTATATAATCTAAATCGATTATCAACTAACGACAGTATTGAGAGTGGAGTATCATTAACTTATGGAAATAGTTTTTCTATATTTAATAAAGAAAAAAGCTTAGAGACTTTTAGCTTTAATATTGCGAATAATCTTAGATTAGACAAAAATGATGATTTACCAAGAAAAAACCAAATTGGTGAAAAAACCTCAAATTTCTTTAGCGAAATCTCTTATTCTCCGAGTAAACATTTAACTACAAAATACAATGCTACAACAAAGAATAACTTCCAAGATATCAATTATGAAAATTTTATTGCAGAAATAAGTGTTAATAATTTTGTTACTACTTTTGATTATTTAAACGAAAATAATACATCAGACAAGAATTCATATTTATTAAGTAAATTTAATTTAGATCTAAATGAATCAAATAACATTTCATTCTCAACACGGGAGAATAAAACAACTGATTTAGTTGAGTATTACAATTTTATGTATCAGTATAAGAATGACTGTCTAGCAGCATCCATTGAATATAATAAAGAATATTACAATGATAGAGATGTTAAGCCTGAAGAAAACATATTTTTAAAGCTTACTATTATTCCATTTGGCGAAACAAGTAGTCCAGATTTAAAACAATGATAGTGAAAAAAATCTTACTAATAATTTTTTCAATTTGCTTTAGTACTTCAGTGTTATCATCAAATAACATTGATATAATCATAAAAATAAATAATGAAATTATTACAAATTTTGATGTTGAAAAAGAATCAAATTATTTAAAAATTCTTAATCCCAAAATTTCAGGTTTAAATAATAATAAAATATTTGAATTATCAAAAGATTCACTAATTAAGGAGATAATTAAAAAAAATGAGTTAGAAAAATATCTGGATATTAATGAGGATAATGAAGAAACTAATTTTTTTATAAATCAATATTTGAAAGACTTATACAAAAAATTGAATCTTGAAAATGAAAATGAGTTAACAAAATTATTTATTGACAAAAAAAATTATTCATTAGACGAGGTTAAACAAAAATTTAAAATTGAAATTCTATGGAATCAACTAATATTTGCTCGATACGAAAATTTAGTTAAAATTGATAAAGAAACTTTATTAAACAAAATTAATAAGCTAAAAAATGAAAAATCAAAGGAGTATTTACTTAATGAAATTGTTATTAAGAAAAAAGAAAATCAAGATTTAAGTGAATTAATCAAAATAGTTAAATCTAGTATTATGGAAGTTGGTTTTAATAATACAGCAACTATTTACAGTATTTCAGATAGTGCAAAATTTGGAGGAAAGATTGGATGGGTTAATGAAAATAATCTATCTGAAAATATATACAAAGAATTAAGAAAAATTAATAAAAATGAATATACAGATATAATTCAAATTGGAAATAATAAATTAATTTTAGAAATTGAAGACATCAGAATTCAAGAAATTAAACTTGATAAAGAAAAAGAATTAGAAAAAATGATTAAATTTGAGACCAATAAACAACTAAATCAATTTTCAAGAATATATTTTGACAAAACAAAAAAGAATTTTGTAATAAATGAAAAATAAACCGATTATAATTGTACCAGGCACTTCTAAGAGTATTTTTTTTGAAATTTTATTTAAATCTCTAAAAAAAAATAAATTCAAAAGTCCATTAATTATTATTTCATCAATAAACTTACTTAAATCACAAATGAATAAATTAAATTTTAACAAAAAAATAAAATTAATTTCTTTTGAAGATTTAAGTCGTATAAATTTAAATAATCAATTTGTTAATCTTATTAATGTAAAAAATAGAAATACAAATAACTTATCCAATGAAAATATTTTTATTAAAAAATCTTTAAATATTGCTTTTAAAATAATTAAGTCTGGATTATCAAATAAATTTATCAACGGTCCCATTGATAAATCTAAATTTTTGAATAAAAAATTTTTGGGCATGACCGAATATATAGCTAGTGAATTTAATATAAAAAAAATGGCAATGCTTATTTACAATAAACAACTATCTGTTTGTCCAGTGACTACTCATCTTCCTTTAAGACTAGTTACAAAAAATATTAGTCAAAAAATAATTAAGGAAAAAGTAAGAATTATTAATAAATTTTATGTGGAAAATCTTGGGTTTAAGCCAAAAATTGCTGTAACTGGTTTAAATCCCCATTGTGAAAGTGTGCTAAAATTTAACGAAGATGAAAAAATAATTAGTGTAGCAATAAAATCACTTAAAAAGTTAAGTTATAGGATAAATGGTCCATTTTCAGCTGATACAATTTTTCTTAAACAAAATAGGATTAAATACGATGTAATATTAGGTATGTATCATGATCAAGTACTTTCACCAATCAAAGCAATTAAAGAATATGATGCTATAAATATAACTCTTGGGTTGCCTTTTTTTAGAATTTCACCTGACCACGGACCTAATGTAAAAATGGTAAATAAAAATTCATCTAACCCTTTAAGTCTTTTGAATGCAATAAAATTTTTAGATCAAAGGTGATTAAAGCTAAAAAAAGTCTAGGACAAAATTTTTTAATTGATAATAATATTATCGATAAAATCACCAACATTATAAATATAGAAAATAGGATAGTACTAGAGGTAGGTCCAGGAACTGGTAATTTGACATCATCGTTACTGGAAAAAAAACCAAAAAGATTATACGTAATAGAAAAAGATAGTAATCTTTCATCTCTATTAGAAAAAAGATTCAAAAATAATATTAATATTATTAATAAAGATATTTTAGATGTAAGTGAGGATACTTTATGTGAAGATCCCCTAATAGTATTTGGAAATTTACCCTACAATATTTCTACAGAGATTTTATGTAAATGGATATTAAATCTCAAAAAGAAAAAAACCTGGTTTAGTAATTTAATATTGATGTTTCAAAAAGAGGTTGCAGATAGAATTATCTCTAATTATAATTCTTCAAATTATGGAAGATTATCAATTTTGGCTAATTGGAAATTGGACATCCGAAAAATTTTTGATGTTAAACCAAATAGTTTTTCTCCAAAACCTAAAATAGATAGTTCTTTGTTACTATTTTCACCAAAAAAAAATTATTTGGAACTTAAAAATCCTTATAATTTAGAAAAAATAACTAGAATATTTTTTAGTCAGCGCAGAAAGATGATAAAAAAACCCTTCCATCAATTATTTTCTAATAATCTAGAAATAGCTAAAAAACTTAATATTGATTTAAATTTGAGGCCACAGAATTTAAGCTTAGAAACATATTATAAACTAACTAATGAATATGAAAAACTAAGACGTTAGTTTTTCAATATGATCTCTAATATAATCAGGGTCGTAATCTTTTGATCCATTTTCTATTTCAGCTCTAATTAAATTATATATTTTAGAATAACATTTTTCTAAATCTTCATTAATAACAACATAATCATAATTAATCCAATGCAATACATCACGGCTGAATTGTTTCATCCTTTCCTCGGCAATTAATTTATCTTTCATGTCTCTATTAGATAATCTTTTAAAAAGAACTTCTTTACTAGGTGGAAGAATGAAAAAAGTAATTAGTTTGTAATCGAGATTTTTATTTTTTATTTGATCAGCTCCTTGCCAATCAATATCAAATAAAACATTTTTTCCTTTATCTAATTTATCAATAACAGGTGTTCGAGTTGTTCCATAATAGTTATTAAATACTTTTGCATATTCTAAAAATTCTCCGTTTTTTATTAATCTATTGAATTTATCCTCATTAACAAAATAATAATCTTTATCGGGAATTTCGTTTGCTCTAGGTTGTCTTGTTGTATGTGAAATTGAAATTTCAAAATTTTCTTTTTTTGAAAGAAGATTAACTAAAGTTGTCTTACCTGCTCCTGAAGGAGAGGATAAAACTATCATAACCCCATCATTATCTGTGGGCATCAAAGTAATTTAGTTGGCTTTTCCTTCAATGAATTTTACAGCATCGCCAACAGTTAGAATTTTTTCTGCTTCGCTATCAGAGATTTCTGAACCAAATTCTTCTTCGAAAGCCATTACTAATTCAACTGTATCTAAGCTGTCTGCCCCCAAATCATCTATGAAACTAGATTCATCTGTTACTTTTGCTTCATCTATTCCTAGGTGGTCTGCTACTATTTTTTTTACTTTGCTTGAAACATCTTCTGACATATTGATCCTTTATTGTTTTAAATTCTTATTAGTTTAAAAACTTGTTTTGTCAAGCCATATACATGCCCCCATTAACATGTAAAGTTTCACCATTAATATAATTAGATTGATTTGAAGCTAAAAAAAGAACAGCATTTGCAACATCCTCAGGCTCCCCTAGTCTGGCTGACGGGATCTTAGAAACTATAATTTCTTTAAATTTCTCATCTATTTTATCGGTCATAGCTGTTTTTATAAATCCTGGCGAAATACAGTTAATATTAATATTTTTTTTCGCGTACTCTAAGGCTAAACTTTTTGACATTGCAATTATTCCTGCTTTTGATGCTGTATAATTTGTTTGTCCAAGATTTCCTGTATGGCCAACCACAGATGTGATATTAATAATTTTTCCAGATTTATTTTTTAACATCTTTTTAATTGAAAACTTACTTAGTAAAAAGGTCGAGGTTAAATTAATATCAATTACCTTTTGCCATTCCTCTAAACTCATTCTGATAGCTAAATTATCTTGAGTAATTCCAGCATTATTTACTATACAATCTAAATTTCCTTTAAGTTCATTTGTTGCATTATCAATAAACTCTTCAATTTTTTCAGATTTTGAAATGTCAAATTTAAGGGTTTTTATATTTTTAAATTCAGATTTTAATTCATCTAATTTTTCGATTCTTGTACCTGATGCTAAAATATTAGCACCACAATCATTTAATCTTTTAACTATTGAATTTCCAATTCCACCAGATGCGCCTGTAATAATAACATTCTTACCTTTTAAATCATTCATATTTTTTCTAAGTTTTTAATATCACTCAAATTATTTATTGTGTTAATTTTTACATTTTTATTTATTCTTTTTACTAGTCCTGATAACACTTTTCCGGGGCCAATTTCAATAAATTGTTCTATTCCTTTTTCAATCATATAAACAACACTTTCTCTCCATCTAACTCTGCTTTCAATTTGATCAATTAAAAGGTTTTTTAATTGATCTATGTTTTTAACTTCATCAGCAGTCACATTTGATATTAATGGTGTGTTCGATTCTTTAAAATTTGCTTTTTCTATTTCATTTTTCATAATTATCGTAGCTTTTTTCATTAATTTACAATGAAAAGGTGCACTGACTGGTAATTTTATATTTTTAATATTATTCTTTTGTAATTCTTGAATAAGTTTATCTAAGTCTTGATTTTTTCCACTTATTACAATTTGTCCTTCTGAATTATCATTTGCTATTTGGACTTCATAATTATTAGAATTGCTTTCAATAATTTTTTCAACATTTGAAATTGAAGATCCCAAAATTGCTACCATACCACCTTCTCCCTTCGGAACAGCATTTTGCATAGCATCTCCTCTAATCCTTAAAAGTTTTATGGTCTCTGAAAAATCCAAATAACCAGCAGAAGATAGAGCTGAATATTCACCTAGTGAATGACCAGCAAAATATTTTGCCTTATTCAAATCTATATTAAATTCTTTTTTAATGACGCTGAATATTGAATAGCTTATTAGAAAAATTGCTGGTTGAGTGTTGGAAGTCAAATCTAATTCTTCTTTAGGGCCTTCTAAAATAGTTTTTGACAAAGGAAATCCAAGAGCATCATCTGCCTCTTTAAATAAACTTTTTACTAAACCAAAATTTTCAAAAAACTCTTTTCCCATACCAACTATTTGAGATCCTTGGCCTGGAAAAATTACTGAAAACATCTGAAAAATCCTATTTTTTTATCCTTTTTGCTATTGTAATTGAAGATTTATAATAGTATATCCTCATTTTTTAATAAATAACTTAAATGAATTTATACGAGCATACAATTATAGCAAGACAAGATACCTCTCCTAGTGAGATTAAGCAATTAACAGAAAAATATTCTAAAATTGTTGAAAAAAACAAAGGCGAGGTTGTTAAAACTGAAAATTGGGGTCTTCTAAACCTTTCTTATCTAATAAAAAAAAATAAGAAAGGAAGTTATATTCACTTTAAAATAAAGGGCGAAGGTAATGTAATAGATGAACTAGAAAAAAATGAGTCTATCGACAAAAAATTGTTAAGATACTTGACTGTAAGAGTAAAAAAATTTGATCTGGAAAATAATTACTTCTCAAAAAAAGAAGATTTAGAAAAAAAAGATAATATATAAAATTTATTATGCCAAAAAAACAAAGACAAGGTGGAAATAAAAAAGGTAAACAAAGTAATTTTGCTAAGCTAAGTATTTTTCAACCAAATAAATACAAATTTAAGAAAAGTTGCCCTCTTTCAGTAAAAGGTGCTCCAAAAGTAGACTATAAAAATATTAAGCTTCTTAAAAAATATATTTCTGAAAATGGAAAAATTTTACCCTCAAGAATTACAAATGTGAGTCAAAAAAAACAAAGAGAATTGTCATTATCAATTAAGAGAGCTAGAAATTTAGCCTTGTTATAAAATGAAAGTTATTTTATTAGAAAATTTAAAAAGAATTGGCTCAATTGGTGAGATAATTGATGTTAAGAGAGGTTTCGCCAGAAACTATTTAATTTCAAATAAAAAAGCTTTATACGCATCAAAAGAAAATATATCTCAAGTAGAAAAAATAAAATCTGATCTAGCAAAAAAAGATAATGATAAAAAAAAAGAGGCAAAACAAATTTCAGAAAAGATAAATAAAAAAGAGTATAAAGTTAAAAAATTGAGTACCGAAAATAACGAGTTGTATGGTTCGGTAAAACCTACAGAAATATCAAAGCTAATACAGGAAGCTGATAAAATTGAAATTAAACCATCTATGATTCAGCCAGTTCAGGAAATCAAGTCCCTTGGTAAATTTAAAGTGAAGATATCACTTCACTCTGAAGTTGATGCTGAGATTATTATTAATGTTAGTTCAGCTGAAAGTATTCAATAATTATACAATCTTTTCCCCAAGCATATTTTCCAAACATTTATACATCGATCTTTGATATAAACTTATTTAATGGAAAATAATTTAAGTATCGTTAAAGATAAATTTAAAGAATTACCAAACAATATTGAAGCAGAACAATCGGTAATAGGCTCTATCTTGGTTACAAATGAAATATTTGATGAAATTAATTTAATAATTTCAAGTATAAATTTCTATGATCCTATGCATCAAAAAATTTTTGCAGCTATAGAAAATCTAATTTATAAAGGAATGCTTGCTAATCCAATTACACTTAAAAATTATTTTGAGGATGAAACAGATGATCTTAATGTGCCAGAATATTTAGTAAAAATAACAAAATTTTCTACATCTACAAGACAAGCTACAGAATATTCTAAAATTATCTATGACATGTTTGTAAGAAGAGAATTAATTAAAATTTCTGAGCAAACAATAGACACAGCAAAACTAAATGATTTAAACACTAGTGGTCAAAATATAATAGAAAATTCTGAGAGATTACTTTTTGATTTGGCAGAGAAAGGTTCTTTTAATTCATCTTTAATAAAATTTGATGAAGCAATGAAACAAACTATTGATATGGCTTCAGCAGCTTATAAAAATGAAGAAGGTATCGTTGGGGTGCCTACGGGATTGAGAGATTTAGATGACAGATTAGGTGGTCTTCATAAATCTGATTTAATAATAATCGCTGGTAGACCGGGAATGGGTAAAACTGCACTAGCTACAAATATAGCTTTTAATGCAGCTCAAAAATTACAGGATAGTGGTAGGAAATCTTGTATAGCTTTTTTTTCACTAGAAATGTCCTCAGAACAGTTATCAACTAGAATTTTGGCTGAGCAATCGAGAATAAAATCTAATGATATTAGACGTGGAAGAATTTCAGATGAACAATTTGACAAATTTCTAGAAACTTCAAAAAATATTTCTGAATTACCATTATTCATAGATGAAACTCCTGCAATAACTATTGCAGCAATGAGTAATAGAGCAAGAAGAATAAAAAGAATACATGGTCTTGATATGATTATCGTTGACTATATTCAGCTAATGAGAGGTACTTTAAATTACAAGGATGGGCGTGTTCAAGAAGTATCAGAAATAACACAAGGTTTAAAAGCTATTGCTAAAGAATTGTCTATACCTGTCGTAGCCCTTTCCCAACTATCGAGGCAAGTTGAACAAAGAGATAACAAAAAACCTCAATTATCTGACTTAAGAGAATCAGGTTCTATTGAGCAAGATGCTGATGTGGTTATGTTTGTATATAGAGAATCTTATTATTTAGAAAACAAAGAACCAAAACCTGCAACAGTAGAGCATGCGGAATGGCAAGCAAAAATGAATGAAGTCTCAAATTTAGCAGAATTAATCATTGGTAAACAAAGGCATGGACCAACAGGAAATGTATTCTTAGAGTTTGAGTCAATGTTCACTAAATTTAAAGATACTCAAATCAACTAAATTCCAATATAAAAGGTGAGATGTTCGCCCAGTTTTACCAAAATATAATCCTTAAAAACCCAAAATCCATCTTTGCAATTTTGATAATTGCTTTATTAAGTTTTGGTTATTTCTCAAAAGATTTTAAACTAGACGCTTCCTCTGAAACTTTATTAATAGAAGGTGATCCTGATCTCAAATATCTTCAGGAAATATCCAAAAGATATGGCTCTAAAGAATTTTTAATTTTAACTTATACTCCTAACGAAGGAATGGTTTCAGATACATCTATTAATAACCTCTTAAGTTTAAAATATAAAATACAAAGTTTAGATTGGGTTTACAGTGTAATTACTCTTCTTGATATACCTTTATTAAACAGTTCTGATGCTCCTTTGCAAGAAAGACTCTCAAAGTTTAAAACACTAAAAGATGAAGATATTGATAGAGATAGAGGTTTTAATGAAATTATTAGTAGTCCAGTATTTAGAAATTTTGTAATTAGCGAAGATGGTAAAACAAGTGGTATTATTGTTAATATTAAAAAAGATGAAAAACTAAAAAATTTAAAAAATAAATCTCAAGAGAAAATTGAAGAAATTAAAGATCTGATAAAAAAAGAGAATCATCAAAATATTAATGAAATAAGAGATGTAATTAAAAGCTATGAGGATATTGGAAAAATACATTTAGGCGGAATACCGATGATAGCTGATGATATGATGTCATTTATCAAAAGTGACATCATCGTTTTTGGTATTGGAGTTTTTATATTTATCATAGCAACCTTGTGGTTTGTTTTTAGAAAAATAATTTGGATTATCGTACCCATAAGTAGTTGCTTTTTTTCTGTAATAATAATGATGGGCCTTCTTGGTTTGCTAGGTTGGAAAGTTACAGTTATTTCTTCAAACTTTATAGCCCTGATGTTAATTTTGACTATGGCAATGAATATTCATTTGAGCACTAGATTTTTACAATTAAAAGAAAATTTTCCTGATAAGAATATTTTTGATGTGATTAAATTAACTACAGCAAAAATGTTTTGGCCAATTTTATATACTGTTATTACAACTATAATTGCTTTTTTATCTTTAATATTCAGTGAGATAAAACCTATTATTGACTTTGGATGGATGATGACTTTAGGTTTGATTACTTCATTTATAATTACTTTTACGCTACTTCCCACTTTGATAAATTTTGTGCCTAAGGAAAATATTTCTCTCAGAGAATATAAAGAATCCAAAATCACATTATTCTTTTCAAAAGTATCTCAAAATAATAACAAAATTATTTTTGTTATAACTGGAATAGTAATTATTTTAAGTTTAATTGGAATAAGTCGTCTTGAAGTAGAAAATAGTTTCATAAATTATTTTAGTAAAAAAACTGAAATCTACAAAGGTATGAAACTTATAGATGAAAAACTTGGTGGAACCACTCCTCTTGAAGTAATTTTAAAGTTTCCAAAAAAAGAAAAATTAAAAATAGTTGATGATGATGAATTTGAAGATTGGGGAAATGAGGATGAAAAGAATGACGAAAAATATTGGTTCACAAAAGATAAAATTGATAGAATTTCAACTGTACATAACTATCTCGATAATCTTCCACAAGTAGGAAAAGTTTTATCTTTCTCTTCAATAATTGATGTGGCAACTATGTTGAACAACAATAAGCCGTTGGGCACATTAGAAATGGGGGTTTTGTATTCTAAAATACCTGAGAGCATTAAAAAAGAAATAATTGATCCTTATATTTCAATAAAAGATAATGAAGCAAGAATTAATCTTCGTATAATAGACTCGCAAGAAAATCTAAAAAGAAATGATTTAATAAATAAAATTAATTATGACTTAAAAAATAAAATCGGACTTGAGGAAAATGACTTTAAACTAGCTGGTGTCTTAATTCTATTTAATAATTTATTACAAAGTCTTTTTAAGTCTCAAATTCTTACTTTGGGGTTAGTAATAGTTGGGATTTTTGCAATGTTTGTAATACTTTTCAGAAATGTAAAATTGTCCCTAATTGGTGTAGTTCCAAATTTTATAGCAGCTTTTTTTATATTAGGAATCATTGGACTTCTTGGAATTCCATTGGATATGATGACAATTACTATAGCTGCAATTACTATTGGAATTGCTGTTGATAATAGTATTCATTATATTTATAGATTCAAAGAGGAATTTAATCATTTAAATGACTATAATAAAACTATCAATTTATGTCATTCAACAGTAGGTAAGGCTATTTTAAATACCTCAATTACAATCGTTTTTGGTTTTTCAATATTAGTTTTATCTAAATTTATTCCAACAATTTATTTTGGAATTTTCACAGGATTAGCAATGTTGTTAGCAATGGTTTCTGTTTTAACTTTACTTCCATCTTTAATCTTATTGATTAAACCTTTTGGAAAATAATTTAATGCAAGATTTTTTTACAGATTTATATAAAGCAACTTCGATTATTGATATTTTATATTTTGTAATTACCATTCTATCATTAATAAAATGTTATAAAAAAGGTTTTGTTTTAAGCATTTTATCAATGGCCAAATGGTTATTAGCATATGTGATAACTTTATTGATATTTCCTAAGATTAAACCATATTTAAAAGATGTTATAGACAATGAATATGTGCTTGATGTTGGATTGGGGATAGCCATATTTATCGTAGTAATATTTTTAGTGCTAATGGTGAACAAAGGGATAAGTAAGGCAATTCGCTACACCGGGATTGGTAGTCTAGATACAATATTTGGATTCTTTTTTGGATTTATAAGAGCATATATAATATCGATATGTATATTTTCGGGTATACATATTGTCTATAATTATGATAAATGGCCAATAAATTCAGACAAATCATACATCTTCCCATATTTAGAAAAAGGTAGTAATTATTTATTAAAAGAATTTCCTAATGAAAAAACATATCAAGATTCTAAAGAAAAAATTGAAGATCTTTGATCCTAAGTTAAAAGAAGAATGTGGAATATTTGGTATTAGTAACGCTAAAGATGCATCTGCACTAACAGCGCTTGGACTTCATGCCCTTCAACATCGTGGCCAAGAGGGGTGTGGTATTGTAACTTTTAATGGAAAACAATATTTTTCTGAAAAAAGATTTGGTTTAGTTGGTGATAATTTTAATAAAGAAAAAATACTTAATAATCTTCAAGGAGATTATGCAATTGGACATAATCGATATAGTACTACGGGTGAAAATACATTAAGAAATATTCAGCCCTTTTTTGCTGATACCAACGCAGGAGGGATTGGTGTAGCTCATAATGGAAACTTAACGAATTCTATATCTTTAAGAAACAAGCTGGTTGAAGAAGGTGCAATCTTTTATACCACTTCTGATACTGAAACAATTGTCCAATTAATTGCAAAATCTAAAAGAAAAAAAACAATTGATAAAGTAGTAGATGCAATATTCCAAATACAAGGAGGCTATGCTTTAGTAATGCTCACTCAAACTTCATTAATTGGAGTGAGAGACCCGTTTGGAATTCGACCTTTAGTAATAGGTAAATTAAAGAACAGTTATGTGCTAGCATCAGAGACATGTGCTCTAGATATAATTGGTGCTAGATTTGTAAGAGAGGTTGAAAATGGAGAAATAGTTTTAATTGAAAATGACGAATTAAAAAGTATTAAACCATTTCCACCAAAAAAAGTTCGGCCTTGTGTCTTTGAATATATATATTTTGCAAGACCTGATAGTATTTTAAATAAAAAAACAGCTTACGAACATCGGAAAAATCTTGGAATTGAACTTGCAAAAGAAAATGATGTAGATGCAGATATAATTGTTCCAGTCCCAGATTCTGGTAATGCAGCTGCACTTGGATTTGCACATCATCTAAAAAAAAATTTTGAGTTAGGGCTTATACGTAATCATTACGTTGGTAGAACTTTTATTGAACCTAGTCAAAAGATCAGAAGTTTAGGTGTAAAACTCAAATTGAATGCTAATAAATCTACTATTATAAATAAAAAAATAATTTTGATCGATGACTCTTTAGTAAGGGGCACAACATCTCATAAAATTGTTAAAATGTTATATGATGCAGGTGCTAAAGAAGTGCATGTAAAAATTGCTTGCCCTGAAATAAGATTTCCAGATTTTTATGGTGTAGATACCCCTACCAAAAAAGAGCTTCTTGCAGCTAATAAAACGAATGATGAAATTTGCAAATACATTGGTGCTAAATCCTTAAAATTTTTATCTCTTGAAGGGATGTATAAAGCAATTGGTTTCGATAAAAGAAATGAAAATTATCCTCAACTAACTGATCATTATTTTACAGGAGATTACCCGGTAAAACCTATTGATGAATTAGGTGATAATAAAGTTACACAACTTTCGCTACTTAGCACAGCCTCAAATAATTGATTTATGAAAAAAGTAAGTTTTACTGAAATGAAAAAGGGAACTAAAGAGGATTATCTTTTTTTAGATAAACATGAAAAGGATTTTGCAAGTAAAACTGCTGATAGGCTAATAAAATTTATGTCAGGCCTTACAGAAACCCTAGAAGGATATCAAGTTTCAAGATTAGAGCATTCACTTCAAAGTGCAACAAGAGCATATAAAAATGGTGAAAGTGAAGAAATGGTTGTTGCAGCTTTACTTCACGATATTGGAGACGAATTAGCTCCGATGAATCACTCAGAATATGCAGCCTCAATTTTAAAACCATACGTGTCAGAAAAAACACACTGGATAATAGAAAAACATGGAGAATTTCAAATGTTTTATTATGCCCATCATTTAGGTGGAAATAAAAATCAGAGAGATAAATACAAAAACCATAAATATTACCAAGATACTGTAGATTTCTGTGAAAATTATGATCAAAACTCATTTGACCCAAATTACAAATCATTTCCTCTAGATTTTTTTAAACCAATTGTTAAAAAAATTTTTTCAAGAAAACCTTATTCTTTGCTTTAAATTTTAGAATAAATTAGTATTTAATTATTAATGATTAATACTAAAGATCAAATTATAGAATATTTTCACTCAGGGATAAAAAAAACTAAAGATTTCAAAATTGGAATAGAGCATGAAAAATTTTTATTTAACAATAAGAATAACAAAAGAGTAGATTATCAAAAAATAAAAGAAATGTTTTCAGCTTTATTAGAATTTGGTTGGAACCCAATTCTAGAAAAAGGAAATATTATTGGACTTAATAAAGGTGAAAAAAATATTACTCTAGAACCTGGAAATCAAATAGAGTTATCAGGAGAAAAACTTGACCATTTACATGATGCTTGTGCTGAATCTCATGACTATTTATTTGAATTAAAACAAGTTACAAAAAAATTAGATATAAGTATTGTGAGTGCTGGTTTTGATCCAATATCAAAACTTGACGAAATTCCGAATAACCCAAAACAAAGATATAAACTCATGACAAAAGATATGCCTCTTGGTGGTGAGTTAAGTCTTGATATGATGTATAGAACTTGTGGAACACAATTGAACGTTGATTACAACTCTGAAAATGATTTTATTAAAAAATTCAAAATTATTAATTCAATTGTACCTATTTCAATTGCATTATTTGCCAATTCATCAATTGTAGAAAAGAGAAAAAGTAATTATCTATCCTATAGATCTAAAGTTTGGCAAAACACGTCTAGAGGTGGACTTCCTAAATTATTTTTTGAAGAATTAAATTTTGAAAAATATGCAGATTTTATAATGAATTATCCAATTTTATTTATTCAGGAGGGGGGGAACTTTATTTCTGGTCAAAATTATTCTTTTAAAGATTTTATGGAGGGAAAAATTAATTTGATTGGTAAACGATTGCCTGACCAAAATGATTTATCTATTCATTTAAGTACAATTTTTACAGAAAATAGATTAAAAAAATACATAGAGCTTAGATCAATGGATACATGCGGTTGGGATTGTTTGTGCGCTGGTCCTGCTTTTTATGTTGGGATGTTATATGGGAACATAGATGAAGTTTATGATCTGATTTCTAAATGGGATAAAGATAAAATCATCAATGCGTATTTAGAAGCTCCCCAAAAAGGATTTAATACACAACTAATGGGTAAGGATATTCTTCAATGGTCATCAATTTTATTGGATTTATCGAGGAAAGGTTTGGAGAATAGAGATGTTTTAAATAAAGGGGGTAAAAATGAAACTCTATTTTTAAATCATTTACAAAAATTAATAGATAATAAAACCACAAATGCAGATCATATGATTAATAAATTTTCTAAAAATGAAGATTTAAGAGAATTATATGATAAATAAAATTATAGCTATTCAAGGTAACCACCCTTCTAAACTCAATTTAAAGACCGATACAAGTATTTTTTTAGCTAATGAAATTCAGAAAAAAGATTATAAAATATTTTATTATGATCCAAAAAATTTATCTATAGTAAATTCAAAAGTTGTTGCAACAGGTTATTTTATAAGATTTGATTATAACAACAAAAATTTTTATAAAATTTTGAACAAGCGAAAATTAAATCTTACTAAATGTAAATTTATTTTGATACGACAAGATCCCCCATTTAATTTAGAGTATATTTCGTCTACTTATATTTTGGAAACAATAAAGAATAAAGTAAAAGTTATAAATGATCCAACTTCAATTCGAAATGTTTCTGAAAAACTTTATTCAGTTAAGTATCAAAAATTTATGCCAAATACTATATTCACTCAATCTTTAGATGAAATTAAAAATTTCTTCAAAAGTCACAAAAGAGTAATAATTAAACCTATCCACAGCTACAGTGGAAATAACATCAAATTATTAAATAAGTTTAGTTATAAGATTATTAAAAAGTATATAAAAAAACATGATTATATAATGTGTCAAAAATATTTACCAAAAATATATAAGGGTGATAAACGTGTTTTTTTGATGAATGGGAAAATTGTTGGAGCAATTTCAAGAATTCCAAAAAAAGGTTCTTTTCTAAGCAATTTGAGTAAAGGTGCTAAACCAATTAATACTAAATTAACAAAAACTGAAAAAAAAATTTCTAATCTAATTGCAAAAGATCTTAAAAAAGAAAAAATTTTTTTTGCAGGTATAGATTTTATTGATCAAAAATTAAATGGTGATATCAATGTCACATCTCCAACTGGATTAAAAACTCTCTATGATCTATCAGGAATAAATCTTGCTAAAACTTTTTGGGAAAAACTTAAAATATGAAAAATTTATCAGACCAGCAAAAAGGTTCTTTAATGGCCTTTATTGCTGTACTTTTTATAACACCAGACTCTTTATTTATAAGACTTTCTAATGTTGAAACTTGGGGATTGGTTTTTTATAGAGGAATAATTCCTTTTTTTGCTGTGTTTTTTTCAATGTTGCTTATTTATAAATTAAATTTTTTTAAAATTCTTTTTACAAGTGGTTACCACGGAATAATTTATATTTTTACATTTAGTATAACAAATATTACTTTCGTAGTTTCAATTCAAAATACCAATGTAGCAAATACACTTGTAATGATTGCTACTGCTCCTATGTTGTCAGCAATATTAGGTGCGATATTTTTAAAGGAACCACCTGACAAAAAGACATGGATTTCAATAATTATAACGTTTTTTTCCATTATTTATATTTTTTCCGATTCTTTAAAATTAGGTAATTTTTATGGTGACATATTGGGATTCATAACAGCTATAGGTTTGGCTGTCGGCGCTGTTACTATTAGATCTGCTAAATCAAAAAATCTTGTTCCAGCCGCTGTTGTTGGTAAGTTATTTGTTGCTACTTTTGCTTTAATTTTTATTGAAAGCTTTGTGCTTACTGGACGTGATTTATTTATAATACCCATGATGTGTATTTTGTGTGTGGCAATACCTTTTGTATTAGTAACTATTGCACCTCGATTTATACCAGCTGCTGAAGTGAACCTTTTTTTCTTATTAGAGACTATAATTGGTCCAATCTGGGTATGGCTGATAATTAAGGAACAACCAAGTATTGAAACACTTCAAGGAGGTGCTGTTATAATAGCAACTATTGGAATTCACTCATTTTTAAAGTTAAGAAAGTCTTAGGCTTGTCACAATTAAGACTTGATTTAATAATACATCGAAAATAATTACACCAAATTTTTATGAATAAAGTTTTAAAAAACTCTTGGGCACTTTTTATAGGCATGGGATTTATAATGATGTCATATGGTTTTCAAGGATCACTTTTAGGTGTTAGAGCAGTTCAAGAAGAATTTAGTTTAACATCAACTGGTTTTATGATGTCAGGATATTTTGTTGGATATTTTATAGGTGCTGCAACTATTCCTAATATTATATCCAGAGTTGGCCATATTAGAGTTTTTGCTGCATTTGCATCTTTAGCATCTTTAGTCATACTGGTGCATTCAGTTTTAATAGATCCATTCATATGGTTTATATTAAGAGTTCTAACTGGTGTCAGTATGGTTTGTATTTATACTGTTGCTGAAAGTTGGCTCAACGATAGATCAAGTAACAGAAATAGAGGAAGTGTTCTTTCAGTTTATATGGTTATTCTTTATGGTGCTATGGGAATAGGAATGTTTCTACTTAATTTTAGTAGTCCAAAAAATTTTGAACCTTTTATTTTAGTTTCAGTGATAACATCTGCAGCATTAATTCCTATTTTATTAACAAAAAAAAAAGCACCAACTTTTAAAAGAATTAAAGCTATGACTTTAAGCGATCTTTATGAAGCATCTCCTTTTGGAATGATAAGTTCTTTTTTTTATGGAACTATACAATCTGCACTATTTACCTTGCTGGCAGTTTATGCAACCTCAATGAATTTTACTATTTTAGAAATTTCAATTGTAACTTTTCTTTTAGCTGTTTCGGGAGCGGTTTCTCAGTTTCCAGTTGGAAAAATATCTGACATGTACGATAGAAGAAAAGTAATAATTTTTTCAACTTTTGGAGCTGCTTTTTTTGCTTTACTTGCTATTTTAGTTTCAAGACAAATGTATTTACCAGCAGGCTTAGCCACAAGCAAAACATGGTTTTATATCTTTTTAATTCTTTTTTCATTTTGTAGTTTACCAATGTTTTCGTTAATTTTAGCTCATACAAATGATTACATTCCAAGAGAAAAATTTGTTGCTGCAGGAGCCGGTCTACAGTTTGTTTTTGGTTTGGGGGCAATGAGTGGTCCATTTTTATGCTCAATATTTATGGATATAGTTGGTTCAAATGGTTTCTTTTTCTTTCTATTTTTCTTTCATGCGATAATTGGTATTTTTGGAGTATATAGAATGAAAGTAAGACCAACTGTAGATAATCCTGACTCTCAATTCGTTGCAATGCCACAAACAATTACTCCAGCAGGTATTGAGCTTAATCCATCTACTGAACCCATAGATGAACCTGTCAAAGAAGATGGGAAAATTAATTAATTTAGTTTATCTATAATTTTTGACATTTTAAATAAAACCTGTTTTTTATTTAATATATCTGTTCTTATTAAAATCGCATCTTTGACTTTAATTAAAGGACTATTTTTTCTTTTTTTATCCATTTGTGTTCTCTTATAAAGAGAGTTTCTAACTTCTTTTAATGGCACTTTTTTTTTGATGTCTAGCCATCTCCTATAACTAGCTATTTTGATATTACATTTAAAATAAAATGCCAAATCATATTTTGGGTTTTTAGCAAGAATTTTGCTTGCAATATCTCTTCCCTCAACACAAATTTTTTTATTAGTTTTAATAATCTTTTTTTGAAATTGATTTACTATTTCTCTAAATTTTTTATTTTTAGCTAATATTGCTACATGGCTGCTGATTTGCTCAGAGTGTAAATTCTGCTTAGCTATAGTTTTATATGAAATATTTTTAAATTTTTGCTCAAGGTAATTAATAATATTTTTAGGTTTATCCCTAATTACTAGCTTACTTCCATATCGATAAAGTAAACCAGAATTTATTAACAATAGCTTGTATTTTTTAGAAATCAGCTTAGCAGCAGTACTTTTACCACTGGCTGACTCACCATCGCATGCAATTATTAATTTATTAAACTTTTTCACTTAAACTTAATAATGTTTTGAATAAATTATTGCAAAAAAATTATCAAAATTTTACTAATTATAAGACAATTATCACTCATAGGTTGAAACTCAAAATAGTCACTGAGCAATTTTTTTTTTTTATTAGAAGTGTTGAATCATGAGTAATTTTTTGCTCAAATAGCTATATTAAAAATGCCTAAAAGAAAAAAAACAAACTCTAAAAATAAAAGAAATAGCTCCAAAGGAAATAATGGTTTAGCTAAGATAGCCACTATCACTACTAAATCTCTTAGTAATGCGTTTGTTAATTTTAAAAAAAATCAAGAGATAAAAAAAATTAAAGAAATTAAACTTAAAAAACTTCAAGAAAGCAATGAACTTATTAAAGAGAAAAAAGAATTAAAAATTTGGGAAGAGAAATTAAAAAAAGAAGATAATAAATTAAGATTAAAAGAGGAAGAGATAAGATTAAAAGAAAAAGAATTAAAATCTAAAGAAGATTTACAAAAAATTGAAAATGAGAGATTAATTAAAAAAGATGAAAATCTAATTTTAATAACTAATGATTTAAGAAACAAAGAAAAAGAACTTAAACTAAAAGATGAAGAACAAAATAGAAGAGATATAGATTTGAAGGTTAGAGAAGAGGAACAGAAAAATCTTGAATTGAAAGAAAAAAGAAGAAGAGATAGAGCATTAAAATTAATTAAGGAAGAAGAAGAAAAACAAAGACAATTAGAAAACATCAAAATTAAGGAATGGGAAGAAAAATTTGATAAGGAGCAAAAAGCTAGAGAGCATAGAGAAAATCTTAGAGAACAAAGGTTAAGAGAAAAAGAATTAGAAAAATTGCGATCTTTTGAGGAAAAAGAAAAAATTGTTGAAAACAATCTTTCTTCTGGTCTACAAAAATTTGAAGTAGATAAATCTAAAGAAAATTAAAATTACTTCATCATAATTTTATTTAATTATCGTTTTTATTAATGAATAAAGAAAATGCCAATAAGTTATGGAAAATTATACAAAAAACTGGTGATGAATTACAGGGGGTATTACCCGATCATCCTAATCATCCAAAAGGTAGAAATCCTTATGCTCATGTTGCACTTTGTATCAAAGATAAATTTAACGCTAGTTACAAAGATATTCCTGACGAAAAATTTGAAGAAGTTCTTAATTTTATAGAGTTTTTAAAAAAAAATCCTAATTGAATTCTATTGTTTAGGAAAATAATCTTTTAATTCACCTTCTCTATATACATCTGCAGTACAACAATGTAGTCCTCCTCCAAAAGCATAAGCATCTCTTAGGTCAACAGGAATTACTTCCATCCCAAGTTTATCAAGCTGTTCGGCTTGAAATTTTTCACTTTTTTCTACACATACTGTTTTTGGATCTAATACTAAAACATTCATAGAAAGCCAAACAGATGAATAACAAAGAGGAGGTGGTTCATTGTGAGCTGGTTGTGCTGAATCAATTATTTCCCAACCATTATTTTCAAATAATTTTCTCTGTTCTTTAGGAAGTTTTCTTTGAGGATTGTTAATTATCAATCCCTCCTTAATAGGTGTAAAAGTTGCATCTATATGAATTGGGTATGGGTCCCCCGGAAAATTGACAGCATGAACTCTGTGATCTTTATAGTGTCTTCTTAACCAATCGATTCCTTTTAAATTTGTTGTGAAACCATGTTGGACAACTAAATCTTTACCAAACCTCAAAACATCAGCAGCATCGAAAAGTGGCTCCTCCTCTGTTGTTACAAAAAATTTTTCCTCTGTCCATTTTAACCTTTTTTGAATACCAATCTTATCGGAAAGATAGTCTTCTCTATAATCAGCATTGGTTAATCTTGGTTTGGGAGCTGACTCGTGCCTCATTTTAGGATCAGAGTTATAATATTCTTTTAATAAAGGTCTATAACAAAGATATTCAAACCATCTACAACGATAACTCATTGTTGCTTCTAAAATTTCATTACCTACAGTAAGCAAAACATCTCTAGGTGGCATACAGCCGAACATAGTTTCTGTTTCCCAATCAGGTGTTGAAGTTTTTTTATTAAAGTTTATAGGTGTTGGCCTATCTACTTTAATTCCACGTTTAGTAAGTATATTTGAAAAATCATCTAATAATTGATTTGCCTTATCAACTGTATCTTTAGTTCTTGGACCATACTGCCCTCTCATATCTGAGTCCTCTGGAACTTTAGCATCCAATGCTGGCTCTGGAGCTGGTATACATGTTCCATCGGCTCTGCCAACAATTACATGTTTTAAAGGATCCCATTCATTCCAACTGTTAACAATAGTTTTTTTAATATTCATAAATTAATTTTTGATAATATTATATTCAGGCCCAAAGGGAAATTTAGTAATATTTTCAGCACCATCTTTTCCTATTACTAATATATCATGTTCCCTATACCCTCCTGCACCTGGATTTCCCTCTGGAATCATAATCATAGGTTCCATTGAAATAACCATATTTTCTTCAAGAACAGTGTCAATGTCCTCTCTTAACTCTAATCCAGACTCTCGTCCATAAAAATGAGAAAGCACACCAAAGGAATGCCCATAACCAAAAGTTCGATAATGTAAAAAACCTAGTTCTGCGAATAATTCATTTAGCTCATTACAAATATCAGAACATTTTGCACCAGGTTTAATAAGTTCTAACCCTCTTTTATGAACTTTAACATTTGCTTCCCATGCTCTAAGTGAGTCTTTATCGACATGGTTTAAAAATAATGTTCTTTCTAACGCAGTATAATATCCTGATATCATTGGAAAGGCATTTAAAGATAGAATGTCACCATTAATCAATTTTCTATTTGTTTTTGGATTGTGTGCGCCATCTGTATTTATTCCAGACTGAAACCACACCCAAGTATCCATATACTCTGCATTTGGATAAGTTTTTGCTATTTCTCTTTCCATTTTATCCCGTCCGGCTATAGCAATTTCAATTTCTGTATTACCCTCCTTAATATTGTTTACAATCTCTTGACCTCCTAAATCAGCAATTCTTGCTCCATTTTTGATTATTTCTACCTCTTCATTAGATTTTATCATTCGAAGTTGCATTAAATTTTTTGAAACATCACTGAAAACTGAAAAAGTGAAAATTGAACCAATTTTTTCCCGCATCTCTATGGTTAGATGATCATTTTCAACTCCAATATTTTTTGGTGGTTCATCTCTTCCTACCAATGAAACTAATGCTCTTAAGAAATTATCTCTTCTCCAATCAGTATAAATAACATTTTCACAATGAGATCTTCTCCAAGGTTGACTTGCATCAATATTGGCTGAAATTGTTGTAATTTTTTTTTTTGTTACAACACATCCATATGGACGTCCAAAAGAACAATATATGAAACCAGTATAGTAAGCAATATTATGCATTGAAGTAAGAATAATCATATCTAAATTATTCTTTTCCATAATTAACCTAAGGTTATTTACTCTTCGTTCAAATTCTTTATTTGAAAAAGGAAGTTGAACTTTTTCACCATTCTTTAAATCAAAAAAATCCGGTCGTTCCATAAAGTTGCTTACTAATTGAGTGCAATATATCTTTTATTCCACCTCATAATGAGACTGTAGTATACTAATGACATAAAAAGAAAAAATCCCCCAACAATAGTATTTGTTGATGGAATTTCATTAATACCGAATATAGGTAACCAAACCCAAAAAATTCCTCCGATTACTTCTGTTAAAGATAGTAAAGTTAATTCTGCAGCAGGAATTGCCTTGGATCCAATAGAATACAATATTAAGCCTAGGCAAACTACTGTCCCATGCAATGAAATCATTGAACTATTATAACTAGTTGAAAAAAAAGATTGTTTTGTAATCATAATTATCAAAGCTGAAAATGCAAAACAAATAAATCCAGCAACAGCAACAGTAGTAAATTTAGGTGTTTCTTTTCGCCATCTTAATGAAACTGAAAAAACAGAAAAACCTATTGATGCTGTTATTCCAAAAATAAATCCTAAAAATGAATTTTTTTCAGTATTGCCAATCGCCATAATTATTATACCAATCGATGCAACAAAAATTGCGATCCATACATTGAGTGAAATTTTTTCCTTTAAAAATAAATAAGCCAATATAGCTGTAAAAAAAGGCATTGCAGCTAGACACAACAAAGTAATAGCTGCACTAGTGTTAGTAATTGAATATATAAAAGAAATCATTGCAATACCAAGTCCGGTACCACCAATAATTCCTGACCTACCTATCTTTTTATAATTTTTATAAAAATTTATCCCTTCTTCAAAATATAAATATAAATTTAACAAAATAAATATTGTTAAACCCCTAGAAAAAATGTATTGCCAGGGGATCATATGGGGATTGTCCATATACCTTACTATCAATGGTCCAAAAGACCATACGATGCCTGCTAATAAAACTACTGGTATTGCAATTTTTTCATTTTTAAGTTCAATCATACTAACTATTTAATTAAAAAAAGTTTGAACTACAACAAAAATTAAAAACTATTCAAAAATATTATTAGGACTATTTGGGAGATAACAATTTACAATATCACCTTTTTTAAATTTAGATTTTCCTGAAGGTAATAAAGACCAAATATTTGATTTAATGAATGACTGGATTTTAAATGACTCTTGGCCTTTGAGGATTTCAACTTCTACATTACCATTTTTAGTTGTATTAATTTTACTTTTGACAAAACGGGTAAAATTAATTTTCTTTAAAAAATTATTTTTTAAAACTGCTCTAATTGGTTTTTCCTCACTAATACCTAATAGATTTTCAATATATGGAAAAACAAAGAATCTAAAACATGCTGCTGATGAAATGGGATTTCCAGGTAGACCAAAAATTGCTTTTTCTTTCCCTTTAATTTTTGCAAATAAAATTGGTTTTCCAGGTCTTATAGCTACACCTTTAAAATAATAGGAAAGTTTAAATTTTTTTACTACATTTGGTACGTAATCAAATTTTCCAGCTGACACAGCTCCTGAAGTAACAATTAGATCAATATTCGAATTTAGCATTTGTTTTATTTTTTTTTCAAAAATTAATTTATCTTTATCTCTAAGTATCCCACCATTCAAATAATTGAATAAAAAATTTTCTTTTAATGATTCAATATAATGACTATTTGAGTTTCTGACTTTCCAGAAAGGGATTTTTTCCTTATTTGTTATTTCATTGCCTGTAGAAAAAAATAATATTCTTGGTATTTTTTTTACTTTAACTTTTGAAATCCCTAATGTTTTTAAAGCTAAAATATGATTTGGTTGTAATATTGTTCCTTTTTTTACCAATAAATCATTTCTTTTGAAATCAGACCCCTTTATTCTTACATGTTGATCTTTTTTTATTTTTTTATTTACAAAAATGAATTTAGGGTTTTTTTTGCTAGGATAAAAAATTATTTGTTCTATTGGTATTATTGTGTCAAATCCTTTAGGTAAAATTCCCCCTGTCATAATCTCAATTGTTTGAAATTTTTTATTTCTTTTTTTTGTTGGCTTATCTCCAGCGCCAACTATCCCTATTATCTTAAATAATTTCCCTTTTTTTTTTAAGTCTTTTGTATCTTTTGAATTAATAGCAAACCCATCAAATGCAGCATTATTTGCTAGAGGATTATTTGTTTTACTTAAAATATTTTCTGCTGCTACTCTATTTATACAATTACTACTTTTTACTATTTCATCCTTAATAACAATTTTTGAATTTTTGAGTAT
>QCMO01000009.1 GCA_003213695.1 Pelagibacteraceae bacterium AG-422-C23
CTTCTAAAAATTTCAGAGATAAAAGATTTACTCATAGTCCAAATAGCTCAATATAAAAATTCTAATATTTCAGTTGAGAGTATTGATATTGATAATTTAAAATTAAAAGACAAACCGTTAAGTGTTGTTAGTAATAATGAAACAAGAATTTTGTGGAACGGACCAAAAAATTGGCTTTTAGTTTCAACTAAAAAAGATTTACTTAGTGACATTATAAAAGCCTTCAATGAAAAAGATTTTGCTCTAACTGATTTGTCTCATTCAAAGGCTATCATTAAAATTGAAGGAAAATACACTAAAGAAGTATTAAAAAAAGGGTGTCCCTTTAATTTTGATACTTTAAAAAAAGATAATTCAATTAACTCTACTTATAATGGAATAGCATTCACTGTTGATATGTTAAATGATAATCCTGAAAAAGTGAGATTATTTGCCTTAAGAAGCTTTGGAGAATCTCTTTACCATTCTATTACTGATGCGTCATTAGAATTTGGTTATAAATCTTTATAGATTAATTTATTCAATCTCGGGTAGCAATATAAACGCCAATAGTAGTTATTAAAAAACCTAAAAAATCCATATTTGTTAGATTTTCATTTAAAAAAAGCCATGCCATAAAAGCAGATGTTGCAGGTATTAAAAAGAAAATTGAAACCGTTTTACTTGCTGAATTATTTTTAATTAAATACATCAATATTGTAAAAGCACCAAATGATACTAAAAATATTTGATGACTCATTGCAATAAAAAATGTTTTTGAAAAGTCAATATATGCTTCCGTAAAAAAAATTATTATCAAAATATGAAACATGCAACCCCCAACAGCTTGATAAAAGTTACTCACTGGAAGAGGTAGATTATTACTAAGTTTTTTTTGCCAAATTGTTGATGATGTAATAGCAATTAATGCGACTATTGTTGCAACTAATCCCAATAAGGGAATTTCTGAACCCACATCTAAACCCAAAACCAATGCTGCACCAATAAATCCCAATAAAACACCGACCCATTGTTTAATAGTTACCTTCTCACTTAATATTGGTCCGCTTAATGCATTTGTTAAAACAGGCTGCAGTGTTACTATCAAAGCAGCTATACCTGTAGGCATACCAATTGAAATAGAATAAAAAACTCCTCCTAAATAAAAACCGTGAAAAAGAACTCCACTGAATATTGACTCAATCAAATTTTTTCGATTAGTGAGTATTGAATATTTTGAATATAATGAAAATAAATAAAAACCTATAGCTACAAAAAAAAAACGGAAGGCAAGAGCAGCAAAAGGATCACTATTATCTATTATCGGTTTAGTTGTGATAAAAGCTGAAGACCAAAGCAATATAAATATTATTGGAAAAATTCTGACCATTTCAGGTTTTATAAAGTATTTATGCTTACATAAGGTTATTTAATTTAGTTAAATTTAACTATGAAAATAAGCACTTTTTATTCTACCTTGAGTTGTATCTTAAAATGTATAAGATTCGCAAAAAGCGTTATGAATAAAAGAATATTTTTTGGATTAATTGTTTTTAGTTTTTTAGGTGCTTGTAGTGCCCCAACAGCAATGCTTGGCCCTGTATACACATTTTCTTCAACAGGAAACTTAGCCCAAGCTGGTTTTTCTTATGGATCTAGTGAACTCATAACAAGCTACACTGGAAAAACTCCAATTGAAAACATTGAAGAAATTGCAAATAAAAATTTATCTCTTGAAAAAAATATTAAAAAGCAAACTTTAGAAAGTGATGATTTTTATCAACTAGTTTTGAATAAAATTAAAAAAACAAAAGGAAAGATAGTATTAACTAATCAATAAGTTTTAATACTAATAAATTTAATTGTTTTGTTTCTTTACACCATAATTCATAGCTTTCACAGACTCTCCACAAGTGATCAAAGGCTCTTTGAGAAATTTCAAGTGGAAAATGGCTTTTTGCATGATAAAGATTTGGAAATTGAATTAATTGCTTCATCATAACATCTTTTTGAATTTGAAGTAATTTAATTGTTTCCTCAGGTATCTTCTTTTTTGTTTTTTTATCAATAAAATTATTTTTACTTAATCTATCTATTAATTTATCATGAAATACTCCATCCCCTATATCTTTATAAGTTTTAGTTCCTATGAAAGCTTCAATTGCACTTATATTTGTAAAATCAGGATTATTTTTTTTTATTTTACAAATTTCTGAATAAATTAATTCAGCAACTAATAACACATAAGGTTTTTCTCTATGTGGCATTATTATTTATTATATTTATTCATGGCCGCATTAGCCAATATCAAATTTGGATCTAAAAATATTTTTGATGATTTAATTGTCTTGAAAGATTTAAAAGCAAAAATAGCAATTGGCAGTTCAGTACATCCAAGAATAATTTTTTTACATTTTCTTTTAAGTAAAAAATCTATTGCGGGTTTAATTATTTTACTCGCTGTTTTTACTTTGCCCATTTTAACTAGTTTAATAGCTTTGTTGACAGAATTTTTTTGAATTAGTTTACTTGGTGGAACAAGATTATAATCTTTATCAAAAAATTTGTTATAGATGCCAGTTTTTAATGTACCTTCTGTTGCAAGCAATCCTATTGACGATTTCTTTTTACATTTTTTTAAAGTATAATTAAAAACTTCTTTCGGCATATTAATTATAGTTAAATTAATTTTTTTTTGTAAATCATCATACCAGTAATGTGCAGTATTACATGGGATCACTATAAATTTACATTTACTTTTTTTAAGTACCCGACAACCCTCGAGCAAACTTTTTAAAACTAATGAATATTTTTTTTTACTTTTTTTATTTGTAATTTTGTCTGATAAGTTTTTAGTTTGAACCCCTATAGATTCTGGTCTTCCTGGAATATTTGATTTATTATATAAAACAAATAAAGGGTATTCTTGATCAATCTTTCCTCGATATAAAATTGCAAGTTTATTACAAAAATCGAGACCAGCTTGAGTACCCATTCCACCTAAAATACCAATCATAATTTTATCTTTTTATTATTGCAGAATAGTTCATTGGCTATAAAACAAATTAATTCTCATTAAAAGAATTAAAATTATTTATAGCCAATAAATTAATGTGTGAAAATTATGCAGTTTTTAAGTTAACTGCTGAAGGACCTTTAGGACCATCTTCAACATCGAAAGTCAAAGCTTGACCCTCATCTAAACCGTTCATACCAGCATCTCTTACAGCTGAAACATGTACAAACACATCTTTTTCTTTATCTTCTCTTTCAATAAAACCAAAACCTTTGGTTGGATTGAACCATTTTACTTTTCCTTGTAGACTCATATTTTTCTTCTTACTTTTTGTTATATTAATTTATTACTTATAATTAAGTAATAGGGGCTTTCTTTAGAATTTAGGGGGTTTTGTCAACAAAATTGATACAATATAGGACTTTTTATTCAATTAGTTGTTAATTAGTTTCGTAAAATAGATTGAATTTTTATCCTCTTTATAGTGTGCAAATGGTTTGCAGGGTTCAAAATTGCATTTTTTGAATAATTTTCTTGCCGGTTCAAAAAATTTTCCTGCTCCAGTCTCAATACTTAGTCTATTAATATCTAATTTTTTTGCTTCATCGATTAAATGTGTAATAACTTTGATACCATTACCCTTTTTTCTAAAATCATTATGAATTCTAATTGATTTGAATTCACCATGTCCTTTTTCAAGAAACTTTAAAGCACCACAACCAAATAGTTTGTCATTTTCCCATAGGCTCCAAAATTTTATTGACGGCACTTTCAAACCAGGTATATCAAGCACATGTGCACTCCCTTCAGGAGAAGCAGCTCTTAATTCAATAAAATGTTTTGTTAACAATTCATTAACATCTGGATGATCAAAATTTCCTTCGATTGATTTCAACATTTTAAATTAAAGTTGTTATATGACCCATTTTTCTTTTTTCTTTTACCTCTGTTTTTTGATAATCAAATAAAAATTCATTCTCATTTAGTTTAGGATTTTCTCTGTATTGAATGATTTCTTTACCGATAAGATTAATCATCTTTGCATTAGAAATTTTTTTTAAAGGAATCTTTTCTAAATTACAAACTGCTCTTATGTGATTTTCAAATTGACTAATATTGTATGCATTAATAGTTAAGTGACCAGAATTGTGTACTCTTGGAGCAATTTCATTCACATACAAATTTTCATTTCTATCAATAAAAAACTCCACACATAAAGTTCCAATATATTTTAGTTCTTCAGCAATTGATTTAGCCCAATCGATAGATTGTTCTAATATTTTTTTGTTTATATCAGCAGGAATTTTTGAAAGTTTTAATATTTGTTCTTGATGAGTATTTTCTATAGGTTCATAAATTTCATAACTATGGTTACCAAATCGTGTAATAATTACAGAAATTTCTTTTTTTAATTTTACAAGTTTTTCAAGAATATAACCTCTTGAAAAATCAATATTCAGAGATTTAATATCCTCAATTTTTTTCAAAGGATACTGACCTTTTCCGTCATAACCCATAGTTGTAGTTTTTAATATACCTGGAAGAAAATCTTCGAGAGTTTCAATGTCAGATTTTTTTTCAATTGAAACATATCTTGTTGTCCTTATGTTAAGTTTATTTATAAAATCTTTCTCAGCCAATCTATGCTGTATCAATCTATTTACAGATGGTTTTGGTAAAACAGGTTTTAATTTATTAATTTCATTTAGAGTTTCAAAAGGAATGTTTTCGAATTCATATGTTATTACATCAACTTTATTTACAAGTTCAAGAATTTTTTCTTTATTATTATAGTCACTAAAAATAAATTCATCACAAAATTTTTGTGCAGGTGCATCCTTATCATCAGAATAAACAACGGATTTAATGTTAAGATTTTTTGCAGCTGTTGAAAGCATACTGCCTAATTGACCACCACCAATAATACCTAGCTTTAATTCTGACATCTTATATTCAATCAGGTTTTTTTTTAACGGACTTTGTTTGAGATAATCTCCAGTTATTTAATTTTTTTTTTATAACAGGGTCACTATTTGATATTATTGATGCAGCCAATAAAGCAGCATTAATTGCTCCATCTTCGCCAATAGCTAAAGTTCCAACCGGTACACCTTTAGGCATTTGAGCAATTGACAACAAACTATCTAGTCCTCTAAGTTTTTTGCTTTCAATTGGAACACCTAAAACTGGAACTGTTGTTAGAGCTGAGATCATACCCGGTAAGTGAGCAGAGCCACCAGCACCAGCGATAATTACACCAATGTTATTTTTAATAGCTGAACTGGCAAATTCATACATTCTTTTGGGCGTTCTATGAGCTGAGATGATTTTAGTCTCAAATTTAATACCTAATTTTTTAAGGATATTTGACGATAATTTCATAGTTTTATAGTCAGACTGACTACCCATTACAATCATAACTTTGAGGTTAGTTTTCTTTTTCATGGTTTAATTTGCTTAAACTTTATTTCAAAATAAAATAAAAATTTCAATAAAATAAATAGTAATTAAAAACCATATTGGTATGATTTACCGTTATTTACTAAAATGAAATTTAGAATTGATAATCTCCAATACTGCAACTGGTCAAGAGAGGTTTTTGAAATTAATAGACAAGCAGAACTTGATGCAGTTCATGTAACAATTGTATATCATGAGGATTTTGATGAATTATTAAATGAAATTAAAAAATGGGAAAAATTATTCAATGAAAATTCAGATTTAATATTTTTAGGTAAAACATTTAAAGATATTGAAAAAGCAAATAATGAAAAAAAAACAGCAATATTTTTTGGTTTTCAAAACTGCTCACCAATAGAAGATGATATTAGTTTAGTTGAAAAAGTTCATGAGCTAGGTTGTAGATTCATGCAACTTACTTATAATAATCAATCACTACTAGCCACTGGTTGTTATGAAAAAATTGATAGTGGAGTAACAAATTTTGGTCGTGAGGTTATAAGAGAAATGAATAAAATTGGTGTAGTTGTGGACATGTCTCACTCAGCAGAAAAAAGTACATTTGATGCAATTGATATAAGTGAAAAACCAATAGCTATTACCCATGCTAACCCATCATTTTGGCATGCAGCAAAAAGAAATAAATCCTCTGATCTTCTTAAAGCTTTAAGTGATAGTGGTGGGATTTTAGGGTTATCACTTTATCCACATCATTTAAAAAATAATACAAATTGCACTATAGATAGTTTTTGTGAAATGGTAGCAAGAACTGCTGAGATAATGAATATAAACAATATTGGCATTGGTTCAGATCTTTGTCTCAATCAACCTGATGAAGTTGTTGAATGGATGAGAAATGGTACGTGGTCAAAAAGTAAAAATTATGGAGAGGGTTCAAAAAATAAACCTGGATTTCCGAAGCAACCTAAATGGTTTGAAGATGCAAGAGGGTTTGAAAATTTAGAAAAAGGCTTAAAAAAAGTTGGTTTTTCAGATACTGAGACCAATGGGATACTTGGTAATAATTGGTATAAATTTTATAAAACAATTTAAGTATGAATGTAAATTTAAGAGACCCAAATAAAGTAATGAAACTTTCAAGACTAGGTTCATTCCATCAATCAAGATTATCTTTTTTAAGAAGTTTTTTAAGTGAGTTCAAAGATTGGGAGTATAAAAGAGATTTATTTGATTTAGATAAACATGGATATGGAACTGCTGTTTACTCTTTCACGAAAAAGGACAGAGTTTATTCATTAGTTTGTTTTGCAAATCAAATTAGTGATACTGAAAGATCTGATAGAGTTATTGCAACTAAATGGGATGCTGCGTTTACTCTTCATGACGGGATACCTTTAAAAAAAGATATTGAAAGGCTCAGAAATGAGGTTCCAAAACAAGAAGTTGGAAGATTATCTTATAAGGAATTAACTTTATCAAGAGCCAACAAGTCAGTAAGAATTTTTGATCATGTTGTAGAAAATCTAAGTAAAGGATTTCAACCAGATTTGGATTTATTAGAAAAAGTTGGTTATCTTTACAGAACAACAGCAGTTTACGGATCAGGTAAATTTGGATTAGCAGATCGTTTTAGAATTAAGAATAGAGAGGAAATAAACGGCCCTTTTAGATTAGAAATGATGCTAGTCTATTTGGTAAGGCAGTTTACCTTTGATCAAGTAAATCATGTTGCAAAAAAAAGAAATCCAAAAACAGCAGTTAATTTAGATCCTAAAATTTGTAAAAATTTAGGGATAGGAAATTCTACAGGACTTGGCATGGCACCATTTATTGTAAATCATCCCACATTATTAAATAATTGGATATATTCCAGAGAAACTGCTTTAAAAAAAATCAGAGAATTGGAAATTGTAGAAATTAAAGATAGTAATCTATTTAAAGATTGTGTTAGAAATTCTGTAAAGAATATTACAAGCTGGAACACAGATAGTGAATTTCAAATAAAAAAGATTAAATTTTTGTTACACGATGTCAGAAAATTTCTTGATTTTGTAGAAAATGAATTTGATTTTAAAAAATCTTACCCGTTCAACACACTTTATCTGTGGTTAGAAAAAGAAACTTGCGAGGAATGTGTGGAGTATATTGTGTCTATAATGATGGAACCATTTGGAGAAATTGTGCAGCCACTTATTAAAGAAATGAGTTCAGATGAGGAAAAATATTTTAATATTCCAACCGACCGATCAGTAGGAGATCTAGTAGCTATTTTAAAAAAAAAATATTCAAACATTCTAAGCATAGATTTTGATAAAAAAGAGAATCATAAAAAATTTTGGTTTATATCAAAAAATAAAGAGGAACCTAGGCTCGCAGATCGTTTTGAAGAACAAGGTTCAGATTTAGAACAACCTCTTGCTATAGCTAGGGATATTAAAAAACTTTACGAAAGAGCATTATCATCAAAAGAATCTGAAAAAATTGATAAATTTTTAATTGATAATTCAGATTTGAGACATGTTGTAAGAAGAGCATTTATAATTGAAAAATTTCCTTATTCAGAAATTCAAGACAATACAATAAGCGAAAATCTAGTTCCTATTGATATGTTGAGACTAAAATTATCTTTTTTTGGAGCATTAAAATTTGATCCAAGATCTGATAAATGGTTAAGAATATGCATGTTTCAAGGCGCACCACTTCCCAAAGAGCTAAAGAATTTTGATGAACAATGGGTCTATAATTCTTAAAATCAATTTATGAAATCTTTGAGTGAAATTGAGACAATAACAAAAAGGGCCAGTAAAGCAGTGGGGTTTTCTTGGGGTGTTTCAGAGGAAATAGCAAAAGGTATTAGATTGCTTGAATTATTTGGCCTTCCTGGAATTAACAATTTAAATCAATACTTTAAATTAATAAATAAAAAAAATTTTGAGAATTTATCAATTATAAAAAAAAAAAATAAATCTAATAAATTTTCTCTTTGTCCAATAAATTTAGGTATAAGAATTTTAGATCAAATCAAAACAATTGAGAAATTAAAAAAAATCACTCTTCATAAAGTAGCTTACCCAATATTGCTTATACCATTTTTAAGTAGAAGTTCAGATATAGTTGGAAAAAAGATATTATTTAAATTTGAAAAAAATACTTTCTTGTTAAACTTTAATGTAAATATTTTATCAAATTTATCTTTAAAAAAATTTCCACTTTTAGCTAAAAAAATTGAGATTATTTTTTTAGAAAACAAAGATAATTTCACAGAAAAAGAATGGAAATCCCTTTATAAATTATCAGAAAAAACGTTTGTAGAAGAAACAGAGAGTTTAAAACAAGGAGCTGCTGGTGCAGGCTTAACTGACAATGACTGAAGATAAGAATATTCAAGAAAAAAATCTTAAAGAATTAGATAATATTTGTGAAGAATGTAAAGATGAAAATGAAAGTGTTTCTCAAAATTTAATACTCACAGGTTTTAAAATTTGTAAATCTTGCAGGGAATCAAAAACAATTTTTCCTATTTAGATGTGATTGACTGGCATCATATTCATTCTACTCATTACGAAAGAAATTGATAAAAAAGCAATAATCAGAAAAGATAAAAAAACTATTCCAAAAGATTTTAAATTTGATTTTAGATTTAATATTTGTTTAGTTGAAATAATAAGGCCCGCAAAAATCCAAAATTGAGTTAAAAAAATAATTGGTATCATAAGATCAGGAGTTACAGCAAAGAATCTCAACAAACCTGGAGCATGTGCAAACCCAACAGCAGTTAATACTTTTTTAAAAGAAACTTTAGTTTGTTTATCAGGGAACAGTTTTACCCCCACTACAAAAATGAATAATGCCCAAATAAACCATGTTAAAATTGCTGTTAGACCGGACATTGCAACTGCAGTTTTTATAACTGTATTAGCTGCGACAGCACCAGCAATACCATCTAAAATCATTATTAGACCCGCAAAATATATAGATGCTTCACCAAAGTTTTTATTATCACTATAAAGAGATTTATCTAATTTAATAGATTTAAAAATTATATTGAGAAATTCACCAAACATTTATTTTTTTTTATTTTTTTGATCTTTGTAAGATACAATTAATGGAAAGATTATTAAAGCAATAGCTATAAGAATGCAAATTGCAATTAAGAAACCCTTTATCATTAAAAGATTTTAGGGGGAGAAACCTCCCCCTTAAATGAATTAGCCTTTTACAACTTCTCTTGTGTTAGCATTGAAAGACTCTTTAAATGGAATATCTACTACAACAGCGTCAACCGGCACACCTGTTTTTTCTGAATATTTTTCAGGTAGATGAACTTTATATTTAGTTCCAACTTTACCTTTTGGAAATCCATTTGAATTTAGTGTTCCGTCAAACGGCACATATCCCATAGCAATATTAGTTTTCTTTTCAGGATGCCACCACGGTGAAGTTACAAATCCAACAGGATCTCCACCACCTTCATTTGATATTAGCCAAAAATCTGGTGCATAATCATCAATAGGTTTTCCACCCAACTCCAGTCCAACTAACTGAAGTTTATATGGTTTTTTACCATCTTTAATTTCTTTACCCATTTTTTCTAAGGCAGCTTTTCCTACATAATCTGCGGTCTTATTCCATTCTCCTTTTCCAGATAATGAAACTTGGTAACCTAAATTACACTGAAAAGGATTATGTTGCATATCCATATCTTGTCCCCAAGAAAGAATTCCAGCTTGAATTCTTCTGTGGTGAGCTGGTGCAATAACCATAAGTTTATGTTTTTTTCCTGCTTCAAGAACTGCATTCCACATATCCTCTGCATATAGAGTAGCATTTCTTAAATAAATTTCATATCCAGCCTCTCCAGAGAAACCTGATTGAGAAATTACACAACTTCTTCCCCCAACCTTAACTTCTGCCAGTCCATAAAAGGGCATGTTATCAAAATCAACTTGATCTCCACATAAATCTTTCATTAAAGCTTTTGACTTAGGCCCTTGTATTTGCACAGGACATGCATCAATTTCTTCAACTGTACAATCAAATCTCCCATCAGCATTAACACCTTGAAGATACATTCCTATATCCGAGTCTGACAAAGAAAACCAAAATTCATCTTTTGAAATTCTTAAAAGAATTGGATCATTTAAAACTCCACCATAAGCATTACATAAAATTACATATCTAGCTCTCATAGGGGAAATTTTAGTTGCATCTCTTGTTATTACATAATCTGTGAACTTTTCTGCATCTGGACCTTTAACCCTTATTTGTCTCTCAACAGCAACATTCCACATTGTAACATGATTAACGATTGCATCATATTCCACCATTGCTCCACCATCTTCAGGTTTTACATAACCTCTTGGATGATAAATACGATTATAAACAGTTGCTCTCCAACAACCTGCTTGCATTGATAAATGCCAATAAGGTGATTTTCTTACCCTTGTTGAAATTAACATCTCAACTTTTGTTGGCCCACTTTGTCTTAAATTATATGGTACTTCTCGATCTGATTGATCAACTGAAGTAACATGTTTTAGTTTAGTATAGTCAAATTCTTTAGACATAACCATTCTCCTTCAACCACTTGTTAGTTTCCTTCAAGCCGCCGAATGTATAAATGTGGAAGAAATCAGTATGCGATTTAACTTTCCCAATTAAATCATTAGGGTCTCTAGGTTTCAATAAATCTAACGCCTTACTAAAATTAGACTTAAGAAAGTTAAGGGAATTTTTTGCTCCAACAATATTAGCAAATTTTATTAAGCTAGATATTTTCAGAGGCCCAGTGATTCCCACATGCACTGGTACGCTTTGTTTAGATATAAAATCTATGATAGGCTGGGGATCAAGTAACCATTGAGTTACAATGTAATCAGCATAAGGCTTTTTATCTATCATAGCTTTTTCTAAATCTGAGTCGGATATATCAGGACTCCCCTCAGGGTGTCCAGCAATTCCTATTGTCATCTTCTCAAAATAACCAGTCTCTAAAAGTTGAAAAGAGCTATCAAATTTTCCAACTGGCTCTCTACCACCGCCTATGATTAAAACTTGTTTTACTCCTCCATCTTTACATCTAGAAACATAATCTTTAAGCTCTTTCTCATTCTGCATTGATCTAGCTGGAAAATGCGGGACAGGGTTAAAATCCTTTTTAACAAGGTCAATAGCTTTTTGAGCAGTCTCTTTATAATCACCGCCAGGTAACATGGTTATATACACATCATTTACTGGTGGTATCGTTTCTAGATCAGTATTTGGGCCAATTTCTAATGAAAATTTCATATGTAGATCATTATCTTTTTTGAAAAAGCTGTCAAAGAAATTCAACAATGACCCCCAACCGATAATTGTTGCCAAAAACGGTGCTCATGATAATTTTTTTTATGGACCAAAATTACAAAAATAAAAACTTATCTGAGATCCTAGATATTAAAAAAATTGAGGCTGTTAATAGGTCAATAGAGTTAGCAAATGGCCTTCCAAATGAGTGCTATACGAGTGAGGACTATCTTACTTATGAAAAGAAGAGAATTTTTTGCGATAAATGGACAGTAGTTGGGGTTGGAAGTTCAATACCAAACTCAGGAGATGCTAAGCCATACAATCTACTGGGGATTCCTCTAATTTTAATTAGAGGTAAAGATATGCAGATACGAGTTTTTCACAATGTATGTAGTCACAGAGGATTTAAACTTTTGGACAAAACCTGTAATTTAAAAAATGTAATCAGATGTCCTTATCATTCTTGGTCATACGACTTTAAAGGAAATTTAGTCGCAACACCTCACATTGGTGGGCTAAACAATCACCATTCAGAAAAATTTGATAAAATCAAAAGTAATCTTAAAGAAATTAAAACTAAAGTTTGGATGGATATTATTTTTGTAAATATTAACTCTCATGGAATTGAATTTGATGAATATATTAAACCGCTAGAACAAAGATGGTCAAAATTCATCAACAAAAAAGATCAAGAATTGATAGTGCATTCTAATGATTATGGCTACTTTGATCTAGATGTAAATTGTAATTGGAAATTTGCCATAGAAAATTATTGTGAAAGTTATCATTTGCCAACTATTCATCCTGAATTAAATAAAGTTTCCAATATTAATGATCATTATCATATTCAAGGTTTACCAAATAGGTTTGCTGGACAAGGAAGTAAAAAATACGAACAACCAGTAAAAGGAAATAAAAAATTTGATACTTTTCCAAATTGGGAAAAGAATATGTTAAAAAACTCAGAATATATTGCTTTATTTCCAAATGTAATGATTGGTTTACATGTTGATCATTTTTATGTTTTTTGGTTAGAACCACTTTCTATTAATAGAACAAAGGAACATATGCAGATGTATTATGTTGGAAATAATAGTGCAAATGGAGATGAGTTAAAAGATTTAAGAAAAGAGAATGTAAGGTTTTGGAAAGATGTTATGTTAGAAGATGTTGATGCGATTGAAGGAATGCAAGAGGGAAGGAGTTCTCCAGTTTATAATGGGGGAAATTTTTCACCTGTAATGGATCAACCAACACATCAATTTCACAAATGGGTAGCTAACAGTTTAATGTAATATGAAAATAATTCTTATAATGGGTTTACCTGGATCAGGAAAAACAACTTTAGCTAATGAGTTAGGACCAATGTTAAATGCTAAAAGGTTAAATGCAGATGAAGTAAGAAAAGATGCTGATGATTGGGATTTTTCTGAGGAAGGCAGAAAAAGACAAGCAAAAAGAATGGCAAACTTTGCAACAAAGTTAAAGAGCGAGGGAAATTATGTTGTTGCTGATTTTATTTGTCCAACACCCGAAGCAAGAAGTTTGTTTCCCGCAGATTTTATTATTTGGGTTGATACTATTAAAGAAGGTAGATTTGATGATACAAATAAAATGTTTGTAAAACCAGACAAGTATGACTTTCATGTTACTACTCAAGATGCTAAAAATTGGGCACCAAAAATATTAAAGGAGATAAAATAATGAGTTACAAATGGGATAATAAAAAACCAACTGCACAAATGTTAGGAAGATGGCAACCGTTTCACGATGGTCATTACACTTTATTCAAAGAAATTATAAAAAAAACAGGTCAGGTTTGTATTCAGATTAGAGATGTTCAAGGAATTGATGATAATCCATTTGATTTTGAGACAGTAAAAAAAAATATCGAAGATAAATTGAATCCAGAATTTAAAGGTCATTTTAAGATTATGATGGTGCCAAATATTACTAATATTTGTTATGGTAGAGGTGTAGGTTATAAAATTGAAGAAATTGAACTTTCAAAAGAAATACAAGAAATCTCAGCTACTAAAATAAGAGCTAAAATGAGAGAAGAGGGTAAACTTAAATAAAATAATCCTTAATGAATATTAAAATTATCAATCAAGGAAAAGATATTTCTAGAGTAATTATTAATGATCCTAAAACATATAATTCCTTATCAACCAAAAACCTTATTGATTTGATTAAAATTTTTAAAAAACTTAATAATAACAAAAATATTAAAGTAATAATTCTTGAAGGTGCCGGAAAAGGTTTCAGTGCAGGTCACAATTTAAAGGAAGTAAGAGAATTGAAGAAAAAAAAGAAATATCAAAAATTATTTAACCTATGTTCAAAACTAATGTTGGAAATTGTTGAAGGAAAAAAACCAGTAATTGCAAAAGTGCACGGCGCAGCTTACGCAGCAGGCTGTCAATTAGTTGCTAGTTGTGATTTAGCTTACAGTACTAAAGATGCTTTATTTGCAACTCCGGGAGTAAATATAGGTTTATTTTGTAGCACACCCATGGTCGCTGTCAGCAGAAAGATTAACAGAAAACCAATGATGAAAATGTTACTTACTGGGGAACCGATTAAGGCAAATTTTGCAAAAGAAATCGGCTTGATAAATGATTATTATTCAAAATCAAAATTAAACACTGAAGTTTTAAAAGTTGCAAAAAAAATTGCTTCAAAATCAAACCTTACAATTAAAATTGGCAAGCAAGCTTTTTACAAACAATTAGAGATGCCATTAAAGAAAGCTTATGCTTATACAAGTAAAATGATGACTCTAAATATGATGGCTATGGATGCTAAAGAGGGTATTTCAGCATTTCTAGAAAAAAGGAAACCAAAGTGGAAAAATAAATGACAATTAAAAATGGCTTGATTGTAATTCTTATAATTTTTGGACTTTATATAGTTTTAGATATGCGAGATCATAATTTTAAAAGAGCTGTTGATGCTTGCGTCGCTGGCAGTCAAAAGTTATCTGAGACTAAAATAACAGATTTGAATGAAGCAAAGAAGTTTTGTGAAGATCAGATTAGAAAAAATAATGAGTAACATTAAAGCAATACTCAGTAAATATAAATCTATAGCTATGATTGGAGTAAGTAACGATCAAACTAAAGCTTCCACAATTGTGATGAAGTATATGCAGAAGTATGGATTTAAAGTTTTTCCAGTTAATCCTAAAGCAAAAGGTCAAAAAATTTTAGGAGAAGAAGTATTCGAAAAGATAACTGATATTAAAGACCCGGTTGATATTGTGGATGTTTTCAGACCATCAAAAGAAGCCTTGGATATTGCAAAAGATACAGTTAGCATTAAAGCTAAAGTTTTATGGTTACAGCTTGGAATTAAGAGTGATGAGGCAAAAAAAATTGTCGAAGATAATAACATCGAGTATATTGAGGATAGATGTACAAAGATGGAATATCAAAAACATTTTTTGAAAGTGCGTCAAGCTTTTCCAGTTTTGCAAAGTTAATATGAAAAAAATATTTCTTATTTACGGTCATTATGATGATAAATCCTTTAATGCTGCAATTAGAGATATTTTTATTAAAACTTCTGAGGAAAAAGGTCATTCAGTTGATGTTGTTGATCTTTATAAAGAGAAGTTTGATCCAGTTTTTGCAGGTGAAGAACCAGATGATACAGTTTTAAATCACAGAAAAAGAATTGATAATTCTGATGCAATTGTCTTAATTGCTCCAATTTGGAATTTTAGAATGCCAGCCATTGTCGAGGGTTGGATAGATAAAGTTCTTGCTCCTCCATGGGCATTTAGATTTAAGAGATTATTTGGAAATTATGGTTATCCTTTAGGTAATTTAAAAGGTAAAAAAGCCGTTGTGTTTTGCACTTATGGCTCTCCTCAATTTGCTGTAAGAACTTTCTTTTTAAATATGCCGACTAAAAGATTGAGAAGAGGAGTGTTTAATATATGTGGCATAACGGATGTTGTTTATAGAAGATACTTTGCTGTACCATTTGTCAGTGAAGAAAAAAGAAAACAATTTCTCGATGATGTTAAAAAAACTGCTCTTAACGTTTAATATTATTTTATTTTATTCTTTAAGTTCTGTCGCTTTAAAAGCTGATTTAGTTAATCCAAGTAGTTTGATAAAGCCAAAAGAAGTAATTCAAATTCAACTTACTGGATTGATGAAAAATGATAGTTTTTTTGAAGATAGTGGTATCGAACAAACTTGGAATTTTGCACATCCAGAAAATAAAAAAAATACTGGTCCTCTAACTAATTTTAAGATGATGATTAAAGGAAATTCATATCAAATGCTTTTAAATCATTTAAGCCATACTATTACTCAGGTAGGAAGTAGTGACAAATGGGCTCAATTTGAGGTCATCATATTAGATAAAGAAAAAATCTATCATAAATTTAAATGGCAGGTTGAGAAATACACGGAGGAAGGGCCTTTGAAGGACTGCTGGCTGACAACCATGGTTTCAAACCCAATAGCTTTGGGAAGCTCAATTTGATATCCACAGATACAATTTTGTTTCGTTATTATTAAAAATTTAGTAGGAATCCTTTAATGAAATCTAAAACAAAAGTAGTTGTAGTGGGTGGCGGAGTCGTTGGAGTAAGTGCACTTTATCACTTAGCAAAAAAAGGTTGGTCAGATGTTGTTCTTGTTGAAAGAAAAGAGTTAACTTCTGGTTCAACTTGGCATGCAGCAGGATTGTTACCATTGTTTAATATGAGTTATTCTGTTGGACAACTTCATAAGTATGCTGTCGATCTATATAAAAAATTAGAGGAAGAAACAGGTAAGAATGTAGGATTCAGTGTTGTATCAAATATTCGTCTAGCAAGCACTAAAGATAGAATGGATGAATATCATCAATATGCTGGTGTAGCTAAAACAATCGGTGTTGATGTAAAATTTTTAACTCCTCAACAAGTAAAAGAAATTTGGCCTTTATGTCATACAGATGATTTGGTTGGAGCTATTCAACACCCAGAAGATGGATACATTCAACCTGCAGATTTAACTCAAGCTCTTGCAACAGGTGCAAGAAATATGGGAGCAGAAATTTATAGAAACACAACTGTCTTAGCAATGAAACAAACTAAAGATGGTTGGATTGTTGAAACAGACAAAGGTTCAATTGAATGTGAACATATAATTTCTTGTTCAGGTAACTTTGCTAGACAAACTGGTGAGATGGTTGGATTGGATATACCAGTTATACCAGTCGAACACCAGTATATCGTAACTGAACCACATCCAGAAATTCAAAAAAGAAAAAAAGATGGTCTTCCAGAAATGGGAGTCCTAAGAGATAGTGATAGTAGATGGTATATGAGAGAAGAAGCTGGTGGATTAATTTTAGGTCCTTATGAAGATGGTGCTCCTGCTTGTTATGTAGAAGGCCCTTCAAAAAATTCTGAGTATGAACTATTCCAAGAAGATTTAGATAGACTTGCACCTCATATTGAAGGAGCAATTCATAGAGTACCTGCTTTTGGTGAAGTTGGTGTTAAAAAAGTTTATAATGGTGCAATCTGTTATACTCCTGATGGAAATCCAATCGTTGGTCCAGCATGGGGATTAAAAAATTTTTGGATTAATGAAGGTCACAGTTTTGGGATCACAGCAGCCGGAGGAGCGGGTTGGCAATTGGCAGAATGGATAGTAGATGGTGAGCCAACAATTGACATGCTTGGAGTTGAACCAAGACGTTATGGAAATTATGCAACTAAATCTTATCTAAAAGCTAAAAATGAAGAAGCATATAGCCATGTCTTTATTACGCATTATCCAGATGAAGAAAGACCTGCTGCAAGACCTCTAAGAACAGCACCGTGTTATGAAAGAATGAAAAATCTCGGTGCAGTGTTTGGACAGAAATTTGGTTGGGAAAGACCAAATTTTTTTGCAACAGATGGAATGGAGCAAAAAGATGATTGGTCTTTTAGAAGATCTAAATGGTTTGATGCAATAAAAAAAGAGTGCCAAAATGTAAAAAAGAATGTGGGTCTTTTAGATATGACAGCTTTTGCAAAATGTAGAATTAAAGGACCAAAAGCAGAGGAATTTTTGGATTATTTAGTTGCAAACAAATTACCAAAAAAAATTGGAAGAATTGGATTATGTCATGCACTCAATACTAAGGGCGGTGTCCATTCAGAGTTTACGATTATGAAAGAGGCTGAAAATAGTTATTATCTTGTTTCTGCTGGTGCTAATTTAAGACTTGATCATGATTGGATTCAAAAATGGATGCCAACTGATGGATCAGTGATATTTGAAGACCTTACAAATAGCACAGGTGTCCTAGTTATAGCTGGTCCAAAAGCAAGAGAACTGATGCAAAAAGTTTCTACTGATGATTTTTCAAATGAAAACTTTAAGTGGTTAACAGCAAAGAATGTTAACGTAGGATATGCTCCAGTAAATGCAATGAGAGTAAATTTTGTTGGTGAACTAGGCTGGGAATTGCATCACCCAATTGAATATCAAAACCATATATTTGATAAATTGATGGAGGCAGGAAAAGATCTAGGAATTAAACCTTTTGGCATTAGAGCAATGAATAGTTTAAGGGTTGAAAAATCTTACAAACTTGTAGGAACTGAATTATCAATAGAATATTCACCTTACGAATCTGGTTTAGATAGATTCATTCATCCGAATAAAGGAAATTTTATAGGACTTGAGGCTTTAAATAAATGGAGAGAAAAAGGTTTTGATAATAAATTGGTTACGCTCGAAGTTCATAATACTACTGACTCAGATGTATTAGGAAATAATCCCATTTATAAAGATGATAAAGTTGTTGGAAGAGCAACAGGTGGTGAGTATGGATTTAGATTAGATAAATCAATTGCATTAGCAATGGTCAAACCTGATTTAGCTAATGTAGGTGAGAAACTTAAAGTTGATATATTAGGAAAAATGTATGAGGCTACAATTTTAGAAGAAAGTCCATACGATGTTGAAAATAAATTATTGAGAGCTTAATGAAAATCCTTGTCGCAGTTAAAAGAGTAATAGATTATAACGTTCAAATAAGAGTTAAAGAGGATGGAACAGGAATTGTTACCGATAATGTTAAGATGTCAACCAATCCACCTGATGATAACGCAATTGAAGAGGCAGTAAAAATTAAAGAGTCTGGAAAAGCGACTGAGGTAGTAGCTATATCAGTTGGTGAAGAAAAAGCCCAAGAAACAGTTCGTAAAGCTTTAGCTGTTGGCGCTGATAGAGGAATATTAATTAAAGCTGAGGGTATAGTTGAACCTCTAGCAGTCTCGAAGATTTTACAAAAGATTGTTGAAAAGGAAAAACCTGATTTAGTATTTATGGGAAAACAAGCTATAGACGATGATTGTAATCAAACTGGACAAATGCTAGCTGCATTATTAAATTGGCCGCAAGCTACTTTTGCTTCAAAAATAGAAGTTAAAGACAAATCATTGGAAGTAACAAGAGAAATTGATGAGGGTCTTGAAACAATTGAGGTTAATATGCCAGCGATTGTTACTTGTGATTTAAGATTGAATGAGCCGAGATATGCTTCTTTACCTAATATTATGAAAGCTAAAAAAAAACCAATTGAGCAAATAAATGCCTCTGATTTAGGTATTGATACAAAACCAAGGATTGATCAAATAAAAGTTGAAGAACCTCCAAAAAGAAAAGCAGGGATTAAGGTCGCAAGTGTGGAAGAATTAGTTCAAAAATTAAAAAATGAGGCTAAAGTAATATAATGTCAATTTTATTAATCGCAGAGCATAATAATAAAGAGCTAAAACCTTTTACTTTAAATGCAATTTCTGCAGCATCTCAAATTAATGAAGATGTTCATGTTTTAGTATTAGGTTCAAATTCAGATGGTGTAACCAAATCTGTCTCTGAGTGTCCAAATGTAAAAAAGGTAATACATATTAATAATGAGCTTTATGAAAACTATTTAGCTGAAAATTATTCATCAGCTATTATCAAACTTTCAGAAAGTTATTCTCACATTATCTGTTCAGCTAACACTTTTGGTAAAAATCTTATGCCAAGAATTGCTGCTTTATTAGACGTTTCTCAAGTGAGTGATATAACAAAAGTTGTTTCTGAAGATACTTTTATAAGACCAATTTATGCTGGAAATGCATTTGCGACTGTTAAAAGTAACGATAAAATTAAATGTGTAACTATAAGACCCACTTCATTTGACCCAGCGCCATCATCAGGAGGTTCAGCAGAAATTCAAAATGGTGAGCCCGGTGAAGCAACAGATTTATCTAAATTTATTAAAAAAGAAGAAATTAAATCAGATAGACCTGAATTAGGAACTGCTAGAGTTGTAGTTTCAGGTGGCAGAGGTATGCAAAGTGGAGAAAATTTTAAATTGATAACTGCAGTTGCAGATAAGTTAAATGCAGCAATCGGAGCATCAAGAGCTGCAGTAGACGCAGGTTATATAACTAATGACCATCAAGTCGGTCAAACAGGTAAGGTAGTGGTTCCTGATTTATATATTGCGGTAGGAATTTCTGGCGCTATTCAGCACCTTGCTGGAATGAAAGAAAGTAAAGTTATTGTAGCTATCAATAAAGATGGTGAAGCACCAATTTTTAGCGTTGCTGATTATGGTTTGGAAGCTGATCTTTTTGAAGCTTTACCTAAGTTTGTAGAAGAATTGAACAAATTAAACACTATACAAAAATAATAGAATCTGTAAAAAATAAGTTTATGTCCAGAGAGACAATGGAATATGATGTTGTTATTGTAGGTGGAGGTCCATCTGGATTATCTACGGCTATTAAATTAAAACAACTTGATTCAAATTTAAGTGTGTGTGTTTTAGAAAAAGCATCTGAAATAGGTGCTCATATTTTAAGTGGAAATGTTTTTGAAACAAGAGCACTAGATGAATTGCTTCCAAACTGGAAAGAACTAAATTCCCCTATCAAAACTAAAGTAAGTAAAGAAAAATTTTTATTCTTAGGCAAAACTAAATCATTAAGTTGGCCTACTTGGTTGCTACCATCTGTTCAGCAGAATCATAAAAATTATATTATTAGCCTCGCAAATTTATGTAGATGGCTTGCAGAACAAGCTGAGACACTAGGTGTTGAAATTTTCCCTGGCTTTCCTGCAAGTGAGATTTTGTATAATGATGATGGTTCAGTTAAAGGTGTAGCGACCCAAGATATGGGGATTGATAAAGAAGGGAATAAAAAAGAAAGTTTTGAACCTGGTATAAATCTTATTGGTAAAGTTACAGTTTTTGCAGAGGGATGCAGAGGTCATTTAGGAAAACAATTAATAAGAAAGTTTGAGTTGGACAAAAATAAAGATCCTCAGCAATATGGAATTGGTTTTAAGGAAATTTGGGAGATAGATGAAAAAAATCATGAAGAAGGTTTGGTGATGCATACTGCAGGCTGGCCTTTAGACAATAATACTTATGGTGGAAGTTTCATATATCATGCAGAAAATAGACAAGTTTTTTTAGGTTACGTAATTGGTTTAGATTATAAAAATCCACACCTATCTCCTTTTGATGAATTTCAAAGATTCAAAACTCATCCTGCAATTAAAAAGATAATTGAAGGAGGAAAAAGAATTTCCTATGGAGCTAGAGCATTAATTGAAGGTGGTTTTCAAAGTTTGCCACAAATGTTTATGCCTGGAGCGTTATTGGTTGGATGTGATGCAGGAACTTTAAATATGCCAAAAATTAAGGGTTCTCACACTGCAATGAAAAGTGGAATGATTGCTGCAGAGAGTATTCATGAACATATTAAATTAAACAAAAACCTATCCAATTATGATGATTTATTTAAGAAAAGTTGGTTATATGAAGAGCTATATAAAGCTCGTAATGTAAAACCTAGTTTTAGTTGGGGTTTAATTTTAGGTATAATCTTTACTGGAATTGATCAAATTTTGTTCAGAGGAAAATTACCTTTTACTCTTAAACATAAACATGCAGACCATGAAACATTGAAATCTGCTAAAGAGATGCCAAAGATTGATTATCCAAAACCTGATAATATAATTACATTTGATAAAACTAGTTCAGTTTATCTAACTGGTACAAATCACGCGGATAACCAACCAGTACACTTGCAATTAAAAGACCCTAATTTACCAATAAGTTATACCTTAGAAGAATTTGATGAACCTGCGCAAAGATATTGTCCTGCTGGCGTTTATGAAGTGCAACAGGAAAATAATATAAACAAATTTGTAATTAATTCACAAAATTGCATTCATTGTAAAACTTGTGATATCAAAGAACCTTCTCAAAATATTACATGGGTTACACCAGAAGGAGGAGGTGGGCCCAAATATGGTAATATGTAATTAAGAAAGGTCTATTGCAAATTTTTTTAGAGTTTCAATTGGCAAAATCTTTAAAGTATTTTTATGAGTTCGTTTCAAAAAAATTGGACAACCTTTTCCCGCCTCTACTGCTCTAGCATACCAACTAGCACAAACACACCAGCCATCACCATCTTTTAAACCAGGAAATCCAAATTCTGGATGAGGGGTAATTAAGTCATTACCCGCTTCTTTGCACCATTCTAAAAATTCAGTTGTAACTTTTGCACATACTGTATGTAATCCATGATCGTTATCATCAGTATTACAGCAGCCATCTCTATACCAACCAGTCAATGGGTCTAAAGAACAGCTTTCTAAATCTTCACCTAAAACATTTTTTTGAATTTTATTTTCCATAGACATTATAAATTTCTTCATCGATATTTGCATTAAAAGATATTGATCTTCTTTCTTCATTTGTATCTTTAAAAGGAAAAACTGTATGCATTAAGTAATTAGGAAAAAAATAAAAATCACCAACAGATGGAACTAAATCTAAGGTTGAGTGACATAAAAACATTCTTGATCCATGTATTAATTGTAAATTTCCACCTCTATAAGTAATATCATTTTTTTTTTGAGTATGTTTACCAAAAGTTGATGGTACTTTTAAAAAACCAGCTCCTGAAATATGGCCACCATGCCAATGAGTAGGATTATACTCGTTAGCAAATTGTCTAACAACCCATGAGTTTAAAATTTCGAATTTTTTTACTTTTCTTTGAGTTTCAAATTCTATCCACTTATTTACACATGATGCTAAAAAAGTATACCAACCAGATTTTTTTATTAATTCAGTTTCAAGAGTAAACTCTTGCGTGACATCACCAACAAGATTTTCACCTGCGTTTAAATTTTTTATTTTTTCTTCATCAATTACTATTTTATCAATATAATCATTAAGAGTATTTACAATCTTTGAAGGAATTTTAACTTGTAAAATTGATGGTCCAAATTTCTTAATTATTCTACTTTCAATTTTTTCACTCATCTAAATTTTAGTAGGATTCTGTTGACCTTTGTAAACTTTTTTTGGATCAAATTTTTTTTCTTTTTCTGTAAATTTCATCTCTATATTTCTACCATTATCAATTGGCCCTAAGGGTATTGATCTATAAAAACAAGATCTATATCCTACGTGACAGCTAGCTCCATCACCAATATCAACAGTTAACCAAATAGAGTCTTGATCATCATCAATTTTAATTTCAGTTACTTTTTGAATAAAACCACTTGTTTTACCTTTGTGCCAGATTAATTTTCTTGAACGACTAAAATAATGAGCTTCTTTTGTTTCAATAGTCTTTTTTAAAGCTTCAATATTCATATATCCGTGCATTAAAATTTCTTTAGTTTTTGAACACATTGTAATTACGGGAATCAGCCCATCATTATCAAATTTTGGTGATAGAAGATTTCCCTCTTCAATTTCAACCACATTTTCTCTTTTTTTGAACATAATATGTGATTATGTAGCACATATAGGTATATTTTAAATATTTTAAAATTAACAAATTATAGGTATAAAATCTGCGATGAAATTAGTAAAAGACTCAAATCAAGTAGAAGAGATTAAAAAAGTCTCTGATAAAGAAGCTGAAGATGCTTTCAGAACAATTTTAGCATGGATGGGAGAAAATCCTGCGAGAGAAGGTTTGCTTGAAACTCCTAAAAGAGTTGTAAAAGCCTTCAAAGAATATTTTAAAGGATACAAAGAGGATCCTAAGCAAATTTTAGATAAAACTTTTGGCGATGTTGAGGGTTACGATGATATGGTTGTTCAAAAAAACATCTCAGTACAAAGTCATTGTGAACATCATATGGCACCTATCATAGGTAAAGCTCATGTAGCTTATATTCCAAAAGAAAGAGTAGTAGGTTTAAGCAAATTAGCAAGAGTTGTAGAAGTGTTTTCAAAAAGATTGCAAACTCAGGAAAGACTTACTATGCAAATAGCGAATACGTTAATGGAATCTTTAGATGCAAAAGGAGTGGCAGTAACAATAGACTCTACTCACCAATGTATGACAATGAGAGGCATTAAAAAAGAACAAGCTTCAACTGTTACAAACTATTATTTAGGTCAATTTAAAGAAGATCTAAGTTTTCAAAATAGATATTTAAGATTTATTAGTATAACAAAAGACTAAAGTGTCAGATCAATTTAAAGCTCTCATTCTAAATCAAGATGGTGAAAGTTTTTCAAGAGAAGTTAAATCAATTGACAAAAATTTTTTAAAACATGGAGATGTTACAGTCAAAGTTGAGTATTCTGGATTAAATTATAAGGATGCTTTGATTTTAAAAAATGGAGCAAGGCTTGTAAAAGAATTTCCTCATATTCCTGGTATAGATTTTTCCGGAACAGTTGAAGAAAGTAATCATAAAGATTTTAAAAATGGTGACGAAGTTATTTTAACTGGTTGGAGAGTAGGTGAAATTTATTTTGGCGGATTTTCACAATATGCAAAAGTTAATGGAGATTTTTTAGTTAAAAAAACCAAAAGGTCTTTCATTAAAAGAGTCCATGATAATGGGTACAGCTGGATTTACTGCTTTACAATGTTCATTCACCACAAAGAGTACTAGAGAAGAATTGTTATTAGGTGAAAAAGTTCAAAGTGTTATTGTAAGCGGTGCCTCTGGTGGTGTTGGAAGTATGGCAGTTATGATACTGAATAAACTTGGCTGCGATGTTACAGCAGTAACAGGAAAAGACAGTAACAAAGATTATCTAAAATCAATTGGGGCTAAAGATGTTTTAAATACTAGTGAATTGATGAAAGATGCAAGACCTTTAGATAAAGGATTGTGGGATGGTGCCGTTGATACAGTTGGTGGTAAAGTTTTAGAAAATATTCTATCTCAAACTAAGGATGCGGGTATTGTAGCAGCGTGTGGTAACGCAGCTGATATTAAATTAAATACAACTGTAATGCCATTTATTATTAGAGGTGTGAAACTTTGGGGCATAAATTCTGTAACAGCCTCAATTAAAAGAAGACAATTTTTATGGAATGAAGCTGGTAAATTAATCGATTTTGAAGCATTAGGTAAGTCAGTAAAAGAAATTAATTTAGAAGAGGTAAACGATGTTTATCCAAAAATGTTAAAGGGAGAAACATCAGGAAGATATATTATAAATTTGAATAGATAATGGATTGGGACAAATTAAAAATATTTCATGCTGTTGCGGAGGCAGGAAGTTTTACTAATGCAACAATTAATTTAAATTTAAGTCAATCAGCAATCAGTAGACAAATTCAATCATTAGAACAAGATTTAAAAGTACAATTGTTTGAAAGACACGCAAGAGGCTTAACACTTACTGAAAATGGTGAATATGTGTTTAAAACGGCACATGAGGTCATAAGTAAATTAAAAGAAGTTGAAACTTCGTTGGGAGATCAAAAAAACAAACCTACTGGAAAATTAACAATTACCACAGTTAGAAGTTTTGGCACTCACTGGTTAACACCTAGAATTCAGGAATTTATGCGTTTAAATCCTGAAATAGAGGTAGAGTTAGTTTTTGATGATAAAGAGCTAGATTTAAGCACAAGACAAGCTGATATTGGTATTTTTATGAGAAGGCCAAAACAGCTTAATTATATTCAAAAAAAAACTAGTTGATATTAAGTACTTTATATATGGTTCAAACAAATATTTAGAAAAGCATGGAATGCCCAAAACTATTGGAGATTTGAATAAACATAAGTTTATTTCCTTCGGAAAAGGTGCTCCTTCACCTGTTTATAATCCAGACTGGGCTTTAAAACTTGGAATGCATGATGGTAAAAAAAGAAAGTCTATAATGAAGGTTAATAGTGTCATGGGCCTACTTTTAGCTGTAGAATCTGGAGTCGGTCTAGCAGCTTTACCTGAATATTTAGTCAGTAATTCAAATAATGTTATTAAAGTGCTACCTAAATCAGAAGGGCCTATTACAGAGGCTCATTTCGTTTATCCTCAATCGCTCAAAAATACAGCTAGAGTACAAGCTTTTAGAAACTTTCTATTCAGTAAAATAGGTGATTGGAAAGCGTAAATAGCCTTAAAACAACCAAAAGTTTAGAGTGCGACACACTTGCGATTGATAATCATTATCATTGAGAATAGTTATCAATCTCAAATTAACTTAAAAATGAGGAATTAATGAAAAAAATATCATTATTAGCATTAATTATATCTCTATTTGCTTCAGCTTTTGCCGTTGCAAATGAGGTTAACGTATTTAATGCAAGACACTATAAAGCAGATGCTGAGCTTTATTCCAAGTTTACAAGCATGACTGGAATTAAAGTTAATCTGATAAATGGAAAATCAGGTGCCTTAGAAAAAAGAATAATTGAAGAAGGCGCTGATTCTTCTGCAGATCTTTACATAACTGCTGATGCTGGAAGATGTGGTGCTATGGATGCAAAAGGTCATCTACAAGGTGGCTTAACATCTGCAGCTATTAAAGCTGCCGTTCCAAAAAGCTTTAGAACGAGTAAATGGGTTGGAATAGCAAAAAGAGCTAGAATAATTTATTATTCACCTGAAAGAGTTACTGGTGCTGAATTATCTGGAATGTCTTATGAAGGTCTAGCTGATCCTAAATGGAAAGGAAGATTGGTAATAAGAAAATCAAGCAATATTTACAATAAATCTCTTGTAGCATCATTAATTGAAAATAATGGAAAAAAAGCTACAGCTGAATGGGCAAAAGGAGTTGTTGCTAATATGGCTAGAGACTCTAAGGGAAATGATAGAGCTCAGATTATGGCAGTAGCAGCAGGAGAAGCTGATATTGCAGTGGCTAATACTTATTATTTAGCACTAATGTTGTCTGGTAAAAAAGGTGCTGAGCAACAAGCAGCTGCTAAAAAAGTTAAAGCTTTCTTTCCTAATCAAAATGGTAGAGGAACGCATATGAATGTTAGCTGTGCAGCCTTAGTAAAAGGAGCGCCTAATAAAGATAATGCTGTTAAACTTGTAGAGTTTTTATTAACTCCACAATCTCAAGAGCACTTCACTAACAATACATTTGAGTTCCCAATGATTGATGGTGTTTCACCAAGTCCATTAGTAGTAAACAACTTAGGATTAGATTTTCAACAAGATATGAAAACTAAACTATCTTCTTATGGAAAAAATCAAGCTGCTGCATTAGAAGTAATGACAGCTGCTGGTTGGAAATAATTAGTGAAAAAAGAAAAGAAATTTATGTCTGATGTTGATCTGAACAAATCTTCTCGAGCATGTTCCCCATGTAATCAAGAGGTTGAAAAGATTAATAAAAGAATAAATAAGAGAAAACTTACAGAAATTGATACAGAGGAAGTTCCGCATCTTCTAAAAGTATTTAATTTCTAATTTTTTCTAATTGTGCTCATTACAGATGGGGATTTGTAGTGAGCACAAAATAACTTAAGTCTCTTTCCTCCTGCTGAAAGAGTGTTCAAATGACTAAGTTGTCTCCTTAATTATTTTGGACACTCTTTGAACAGAAAATTAAAAATTTATGAAGCCTGGTTTTAAATTAAACAAAGTTATTTTCAAAATGCGAGAAGGCGACAAAGCCTTAAATCCTAATGAATGCGCAATTGGTGGAAGATGGGTTGATAAAACTACAGACGATTTTTTCAAAGGAAAAAGAGTTGTATTGTTTAGTTTGCCTGGTGCATTCACCCCAACTTGTTCATCTCAACAACTACCAGGATTTGAAAATAATTGTGAACGTTTTAAAAAATTAGGAATTGATGAAATATATTGTTGCTCAGTAAATGACGCTTACACAATGAATGCATGGTCAGAAAAAATGCAAATTAAAAAAGTAAAACTCATTCCTGATGGAAATGGTAATTTTACGAAACAAATGGGAATGTTGATATCTAAAGATCATCTTGGTTTTGGAAATAGAAGTTGGAGATACATGGCTGTAATAACTGATGGAATAGTTGAAAAATGGTGGGAAGAACCTGGTATTAATAATGATGGAAGCGATGATGATCCATATGAACAAACAATGCCAGAGAAATGTTTGGAATATCTTGCATCTGGTAGCGAGTAAATCTATTTTAAATTCACATATTATTATATAAAATTTCGAATGTTTAAAAATTATAGTCTTTGGTTTATCTTATCGCTCTCAATTTCATTGTTTGTTTTAATACCAATATTGACAGTTTCTGTAAGTTTTTTTCAAAACAAATCAGATTATTATGAGCTTTTAAAAAATACTTTTCTTATTGAATACATATTAAATTCATTTGTTTTATTAATAAGTGTATTAATATTAACTTTTATAATAGGCACTACTTCAGCATATCTAGTCTCTTTTTATGAATTTCCATTCAGCAATTTTTTTAAGTGGGCTCTCATACTATCCTTTGCTGTTCCACCATATATTTATGCTTATTCATTGACAGCTTTTTTTGAAAACTATGGTACGGCATATACTATTCTCAAAAATTTATTTGGAGACTCAAACTATAATCAAAGTATTCCTAAATTTGATGGTATGTTTGGAGCCATACTATCAATTTCTTTTTCTTTATATGCATATGTTTATATTCTTGCTAGGGCATCTTTTTTATATCAATCACAAAACTTAATTGATTTAGGTAAAAATCTTGGTTTTTCAAAAATAAAATCTTTCTATAAAGTAATTTTACCAGCTGCCCGTCCTGCTATCGTGGCTGGTTTATCTCTTGTTGCAATGGAAACATTAGCAGAGTTTGGTGCGGTTGATTTTTTTTCTATTAATACTTTAACCACTGGAATCTATAACTCATGGATAGCTTTTGATGATTTAGTATTTGCAAATCGATTATCATTTTTTCTTTTATTATTTATATTTGCATTATTTATAATAGAAAATTTATCAAGAAAAAATGCAAAATACCATTTTAATTCGAGAAGCGGATTTAAACAAAAACAAAAAATAAAACTAGAGGGAAATATATCTTATTTAGCTTTTTTATTTTGTTTTTTTGTATTTTTTTTAAGTTTTCTATTTCCATTAAGCCAAATGTTATATTGGACAATCAAATTTCCAGAAAATTTATTTGGCCTTGATATTATCGACCTATCATTAAACACACTCTACCTTGTGTCTCTATCAAGTATAGTTTTGATAATCTTCTCCTTGATATCTAATTATGGAAATAGAGTTTCAAATAATAAGATCTTAAATATAATGTCTACTTTATCAATTTCAGGTTATGCAATCCCTGGGGTAATTTTAGCTATAGCATTTATCACTTTTATTGCTTGGTTTGATGAAAGTATAATTCAAAATTTAGGTTTTATTTCTATTAAAAAATTTTTTATAGGTTCTATCCTTGGCCTTATTTTAGTTTATTTTGTAAGATTTTATTCATTGGCATTTAATGGAATTAAATCAGGTTATGAAAAAATAAATATTTCAGTTGATGAAAGTGCGTATTTATTAGGTTATTCAAAAAGAAAAACATTTATGAATATCCATATTCCTTTTTTAAGAAATTCCCTATTATTCAT
>QCMO01000010.1:0-25000 GCA_003213695.1 Pelagibacteraceae bacterium AG-422-C23
TTGTTGTCATTATCTTCTTTTTTGCCTTTAGGTTGATAGGCATAAAGCAAATGTAGTTTACAATACGAGAAATCTTTAAGAGATGATCTTCCACAAAAGTAAAATGCCTTTTCATTTGGGTGACCTATGGGCCATTTACAAGAATTTTCGTCTAACTCCTCTAATTGTTTTGGATTTTCAGGTTCAAAATCCTTCTCTATAATTAAAGATTTAAATTTACTTCTTCTACCACGTCTAGACTTAGAATTTTTTTCCTCTAAAGTATTCTCAAAATTTTTATTGGAAGTTGCTGTTCTAGTTTTTATTTTAGCAGATAAATTCAATCTATGAGCTTTACCGATAACAGCGTTCCTGCTAATTCCACCTATTATTTCAGCAATCTGACTTGCAGTATTTCCCTTACCCCACAACTCTTTTAATTTATTAACTTTTTCTTCAGTCCAACTCATAATTAACTATATATTGTGTATAATTTGTTTAATAATACAATATAGAGATATTAATTTTAAACATACAAGCAATTATTTTAGGTTATTCACAAATTCCTAATTACATCTTAGTAATTTTTCAATCATTACTTGTATCTATTTATTTTATTATTAGAAGCAGTTATTAAGATTAAAAATATGGGTAATTTAGTAAAAAACTATAATAGAAAAAAAATTTCGTTTATGAAGGGTAAAGGAAGTTATCTTTACACTTCTAAAGGAATAAAATATTTAGATTTTGTTCAAGGTATTGCTGTAAATTCTTTGGGCCATGCTCATCCAAGACTAATTAAAACAATAAATAACCAATCTAAAAAACTTTGGCATGTTTCAAATGCTTTTCAAATTCCAGAGGGAGAAAAATTAGCCAAAAAACTTTGTAAAAAAACTTTTGCTAGCTATGTTTTATTTCAAAATAGCGGTACTGAAGCAACAGAAGCTGCAATTAAAGTGGCCCGAAGATATTTTTATTCAATTGGAAAACCAAAAAAAAATAGAATTTTATGTATTAAAAATTCGTTTCATGGGAGAACTTTAGCAGCAATTTATGCAAGTGGTTCCAAAAAAATGACAGAAGGATTTGGACCAAAAGTAACAGGTTTTGACCATTTTAAATTCGGAGACCATAATTCTTTGAAAAAAAAAATTAATAAAAATACAGCAGCAATAATGGTTGAACCTATAATGGGAGAGGGGGGAATTAAAGTAATCCCAGATTGGTGTTTAAGAGGGTTAAGAAATTTATGTAATAAGAAAAATATATTGCTGATATTAGATGAAGTTCAATGTGGAATTGGAAGATCTGGTGATTTTTTCGCATTTGAAAAATCAAGAGTAAAGCCAGACATAGTACCAATTGCAAAAGGCATTGGTGGAGGCTTTCCAATTGGTGCAGTATTAATGAATAAACGAGCAGCATCAGGAATGACAGCTGGAACTCATGGATCCACTTTTGGTGGTAATCCATTGGCCATGCAAATTGGAAATGAGGTATTAGATATTATTTCAAATAAAAAATTTTTAAAAAGTGTTAAAAAAAATTCAGAATATTTTCACAAGCAATTACGTGATTTAAAAAATAAGTTCCCAGGATTAATTAAAGAAGTAAGAGGAAGAGGTTTTTTGATAGGATTGCAACTTTATAAAGATCAAACTGTTTTTATAAATGATTTGATGAAAAACAAGTTGTTAACTATTAGGGCTGCAGAAAATGTAGTAAGAATTTTGCCACCACTAAATGTCAAAATAAGTGAACTTAATCAAGCAATTAAGATTTTAAACAAAGTATGTTTAAAACATAAATAAATGAAACATTTTCTAAATTTAAAAGATATAAATTCTAAAGATTTAAGAAAGATTTTAGTTGATGCAAAAAAAAGAAAAAAGCTTAGAAAAAATTTGAATACACTTGATATTGACAAAGGAGCTCCATTAAAAGGAAAACTTTTAATACAAATGTTTGAAAAATCTAGCTTAAGAACAAGATTGAGTTTTTATTTAGCAATTAAACAACTTGGTGGAGGAGCTTTGACCCTAAGGTCAAATGAACTTCATGTTGGCTCTGGAGAAGAAACTCTGGAAGATACTGCAAAAATTTTGTCTACTTATGGTGATGGTTTTATGCTCAGAACTGATAGTGAACTCAAAATACAACAATTCAAAAAATATCTTTCAATACCAATTGTTAATGGATTATCACCAGACTCTCATGCTACCCAAGTTTTAAGTGATATTTTTACAGTCGAAGAAATAAAAAATAAATCAATTTCAAAGCTTAATATTTCTTGGGTAGGAGACTCAAATAATGTTCTTAACAGTTTGATCGCAGCTTCTGTTAAATTTAATTTTAAACTTAAAATAGGGTGTCCTAAAAATTATCGCCCAAAAAAATTTATATTAGACTGGGTTAAAAAAAATAAAAGAGAGATTTTTATTTATGATAATGCTAAGGAAGCTGTGTTAAATTCAGATGTTATTTTTACTGATAAAGTAATTTCCTTAAATGATAAAGTTAATAAAAAAAAAAAATTAGCACAATTTACAAATTTCAAAATTACCGAAAAACTTTTAAGCTATGCGAAAAAAAGCTGCATATTTCTCCACTGTTTACCGAGAGGCAATGAGGTGGAAGAAAAAGTTTTTTTTAGCAAACAATCAAAAGTTTGGCAGCAAGCACTTAATAGAATACATGTTCAAAAAAGTATTCTTCTTTATTGCTTTGATAAATTAAGGTAGCGGTAGGGGGTTATCTGAATTTTGATTTAAATATTTAATGATTGACGCTCTATCTTTCTCTTTTCTAAGACCAGCATATGCCATCTTTGTTCCCTTAATCCATTTTGAAGGCTTTAATAAAAAACCATTTAATTCCTCAAATGTCCAATCTTTCTCATAACCTGCAAGAGCTTTAGAATATTTATAATCATCTACACCACCAACTTGTCTACCAACAACGTTGTAAAGAGCGGGTCCAATTTTATTTTTTCCACCTTTTACAATTGAGTGACAAGCAGCACACTTTTTAAAAATTTTTTCACCACTTTGTGCATCGCCTAGTGACATGAGAGCCGCAATATCAACTTTTTCTTCCGTAACAGTGTCAGTTGAAGAGGAACTGTCAGCAACTTGCTCAACCTCAACAGAATAACCTGGAGTTTCAGGTTTTTCGACATAGAAAATTACTTTCGAGATTTTCCCTATCCCAATTAACAGAAGAGCAACCATTAAAACTGCAGCAACAATTTTGTTTATTTCAAAAGAATCCATTTTATTAAAGTATGTTTTGAACGTATAACATCATAAATAAAAAATTGCTTATTATTTTAATGTATAATTTTGCCTCTGTTTATAATCTAATTTTGAGTAAAAAAAAGAATGAAAACATTAATAATTATTCCTTCTAGATTAGCTGCAACTAGGTTGCCCAATAAACCTTTGCTTAAAATTAATGGTTTATCTATTATTTCTCATGTCTATAAGAAGGCAGTTGCCACAAATATTGGAGATGTTTTCGTAGCAACCGGTGATCAAGAAATAATTGATGATGTGAAGAAAAATGGAGGAAAAGCTATTTTAACTGGCAATCATCATAAAACAGGGACTGATAGAATTTATGAAGCGCTTAAAAAACTTGAAGAACCAGGTGTTGATTTAGTACTTAACCTTCAAGGAGACGAACCATTAATAAACATCGAAGATATAAAAAATTTACATCAGAAAATGATTACGACTAATTCTAAGTTTGGTACTCTAGGTGCTAATATTTTGGATAAGAGTTTATATGAAAAAAACAGTTTAGTGAAAGTAATTACTAAAAAAAACTTGGATATTAATCAATTTCCAGAAGCTACAAATTTTTCTAGAAAAATTAATTCAAACTTTGAAAAAACCTACCAGCATTTAGGAGTTTATTGCTACCAAAAAGAGACACTTGAAAAATTTATTTCGTTTAAACAATCTCAAAATGAAATAAAGAATAAACTAGAACAGTTAAGAGCTTTGGATAATAATATAAAGATAAATGTTGCTTTAGCAAAAGAAGCTCCTATAGGCGTAGATACTGAAGAGGATTTTGTGGCTATAAAAAAAATAATGGATTATAAGACCTGATGAGTAAAATTTTTTTTCAAGGAAGCTTTGGTGCCTATTCTCATTTAGCTGCACTATCTATCGAACCACAAGCCGAAATTATACCTTGTAAGACTTTTGATGAATGTTTCTTAAAAGCATCTAAGGATACAAATTCAAAAATTATTATTCCAGAGTCAAACAGAATAACTGGTAATATAGGTATTGAATATCTTATATTTGAGTACAGATTAAATATTTATTCAGAATATTTTCAAAAAATAGAACACAATTTATTAGCTCTGCCTGGTGCAAAAATTTCTGATATCAAAGATGTATATTCACATGGACAAGCTCTTTCACAGTGCTCTAATTTTATTAAGTCTAATAAATTTATAGAACATGTAAGAGCTGATACAGCAGGTTCAGCTGAAATGATTTCTAAGGAAAAAAATAAATCAAAGGCTGCGATTGCATCTTCTTTAAGTGCAGAAACTTATAAATTAGAAATTATTAAAAAAAATATTGAGAATGAAAAAGGGAATCTTACCAGATTTTTAGTTATGGGAAAAAATATTCTCCAGCCAGATTTTGGTAAAAAAAATTATATAACCTCTTTTTTATTTAAGCTTAAAAGCAAACCTGCCGCTCTTTATCAATCATTAGGTGGATTCGCTATTAATGGTGTAAATTTAACTAAATTACAAAGTTATCCTGAAAAAAATTCTTTCAATTCCTTCTTTTTCCTTTGCGATTTAGATGGACACATAGATGATCCAAAAGTTCAAAAATCTTTAGAGGAATTAGGATTGCATTGTCAAGATTTTCACGTTCTAGGTGTTTTTGAAGCAGACAAAATAAGAGAAAAATAAACTTTATTCTTTTATTGTAGATTAGAAATCATTACTGCTATAATAGTTTTTGGAGGCTAGAGGTGGGTGCTGCTTGAACCCGACCAGATCTTAACGGAAGCAGTCGTAAAGACAGTTATTCAGGTTCTAGTCTCCTAAGTGTATATGATAAATAAAAATTTAAAAGTTCTAGCATTAAAGTATAGGCCACAAACGTTTGATGATCTCATCGGTCAAGAAGTTGTTTCAGAGACAATTACAAATTCAATTTTGGCAAATAAAGTTCCAAATGCCTATCTTTTTACGGGAATAAGAGGTGTTGGTAAAACAACAACAGCAAGAATAGTAGCAAAATCATTAAATTGTATAAATGGTATTAAAAATTTATGCAAAGAGAAGTTATGCGTAAATTGTGATGCCATTTCTAATTCGAGTCATATTGACGTTTTAGAGATGGATGCAGCTAGCAAGACAGGTGTTGATGACATAAGAGACTTAATTGAATTTTCAAAATATGGGCCAACATCATCTAAATACAAAATATTTATTATCGATGAAGTTCATATGCTTAGTAAGCAAGCATTTAACGCTTTACTTAAAACGTTGGAGGAACCACCAGAGTATTTAAAATTTATTTTTGCAACGACTGAAATTAAAAAGATACCCATCACAGTGGTATCACGCTGTCAAAGGTTTGACTTAACAAGAATAAAATCAAGTGAATTATTTGAATTTATTAAAAAGATTAAGATAAAAGAGAACGGTAAAGTCTCTGATGATGCCTTAAAATTAATAGTTAAAATATCTGAGGGATCAGTTAGAGATGCTTTATCACTATTGGATAGAGGATTGCTTTCTACAGATAAGGATAAAGAACTAAATTTAAATGATGCTCAAAAAATTTTCGGTCATTTTGATAAATCAATATTAATTGACATGTTTAGTTTGATATTACAAGGGAATGAAAAAAAAGTAATAGAATTATTTCGAAATATATATGATCAAGGTGTTGAGCCAAAAGTTTTTATAAATGACTTTTTGGAATTGATTTATTATTTTAAGAACATAAATTCATTAACCATCGAAAGTACTAATTTTTCATTAAACGATGAAGAATATTTAAAAATAAAGGAAATATCTCAAAACATAGATAATGAGGTTTTGATCCTATTTTGGCAATTTACAATTAAAACATTAGATGAATTAGACATTGTATCTAATCAAAACTTATCAATTGAAATGTTTCTTATGAGGTTAATGCATATAACTACATCAAATCCAAAAAATGACATCAATGAAAAAAATATTTCATCAAAATCTTTAGAGAATAATGAAATTTCATCTAATTCAAAAAATGAGGCAATTGATCAAATCAAGAGTATTACTCAAGAAAAAAAGATTAAAGCTGAAATTTTAGCTGAAATTAAATCCGAGAATAGAACTTCTATAAGTTCTTTTGATGAGCTTTTGATAGTTTGTACTGAAAATAAAGAGATGAAATTAAAATATGAATTAGAAAAAAATGTTAATCTCGTAAGTTTTGAGAAAAATAGAATAGAAATATCTTTTAATGATAGACTTGATAAAAATTTTGTAAAAGATTTATCTTTAAAACTTTTTGAATGGACAGGTAATAGATGGATTATTACACTAAGCAAAAGTAAAGGGCAAATTTCTATCAAAGAAAAAGAACAAAATAAAAAAATTGAACTAATCAAAGAGGGCAAAGACTCCGATTTATATAAAATGCTTTCAGAAAAATTTTTAGATGTTGATTTAGTTGACGTAATTTCTAAAAATGAAAAAAATAAGCAATGACAGATTTTAATAAAATATTAGATAAAGCAAAAGAACTTGAGGCTAAAATGAAAGAGAGCCAAGAAAATATAAAAAAATTAAGAGTTGTAGGTGTATCAGGCTCGAATTCTATTAAAGTAACTTTAGATGGAGAGGGAGAAATGCAAAAAATTGAAATATCAGATGAGATTATCAATGAGGATAAATCAATAATTGAAGACTTGATTGTAGCAGCACATAATAATGCAAAATCTCAACTTAAAACTAAAACTACAGAGGAAATATCAAAAGCAACAGGTGGAATTGGCATACCTGGCTTTAAGTGGCCACTTTAATAGATGCAAAATATTAATGAGATAGAAGATCTAATAAAGCTGATTTCTAAACTTCCAGGATTAGGACCAAAATCAGCAAAACGAATAGTTTTAAAACTAATTAATAATAGAGATGAATTAGTTAAACCAATAGCTAGTACTTTAGCACAAGTTTATAAAAATGTTACAAGATGTAAATTATGTGGATCATTAAAATCCAATTCAGATGGATGTATAAATTGTGAGAATGTAAAGGAAAAGTTTAATAAAATTTGTGTTGTTGAAGATATTGCTGATCAATGGTCGATTGAAAATTCAAATATATTTCAAGGGTATTTTCATATTTTAGGCGGCACATTGTCTTCTGCAGGTCTTAGAAAAGAAGAATTATTAATTAACTCACTTGTTGATAGAGTTATAAGGGATAAAATTGATGAGGTTATTATTGCAACGAGTGCTACAGTTGAAGGTCAGACGACTGCTTTTTATATCAAAGATAGTCTAAAAAAAACAAAAGTAAGAGTTACTAAACTAGCTCAGGGATTACCAATTGGTGGTGAGATAGAAAGTTTAGATGATGGAACACTTTTTTCTGCTTTTAAAAATAGGTCTAGTTTAAACTCTAATTCTGATTAATTTTTTTTTTTAATCGGTTTAAATGCAAGAGTGGCTCAGTGTAACCTGAGGGCTGAAATTTACCTTTAAATATTAAATCACATGCTGTTTTAAAAGCCAACGATCTATCAAAATCATCACTCATTTTGACATAATTTTTATCTTCTTCATTTTGTTTATCTACAATTTTAGCCATCTCTTTCATTATTTCCAATACTTGGGTTTTTGTCGTTATTCCATGATGTATCCAGTTGGCAATATGTTGAGAAGAAATTCTTAATGTTGCCCTATCTTCCATTAAACCAATATTGTTAATATCAGGTACTTTAGAGCAACCAACCCCCTGATCGATCCAGCGCACAACATATCCAAGTAAAGTTTGTGCTGAATTTGATATCTCTGAGTTGATTTCATCTACAGACCAATTCGGTCTATTAGCGATGGGAATGCTCAAAAGGTCATCTAATTTAGCCTGATCACGTTTGATAATTTTTTTTTGTTCATCAAATATGTTTATTTGATGATAATGAAGAGCATGTAATGAGGCTGCGGTAGGTGAAGGGACCCATGCACAATTAGCTCCAGCCTTCAGATGGTTAATTTTATCTATCATCATCTCATTCATTTTATCTGGCATTGCCCACATACCTTTCCCTATTTGAGCTTTTCCAAAAAAACCACATTTTAAACCAATATCAACATTATTATTTTCATAAGCAGAAATCCATTTTGCAGATTTCATATCACCTTTTTTTATCATTGGTCCCGCTTCCATTGATGTGTGCATTTCATCACCAGTTCTATCTAAAAATCCTGTGTTAATAAAAAATACTCTACTTTTTAAAGTCCTGATACATTCTTTTAAATTTGCTGATGTTCTTCTTTCTTCATCCATGATTCCAATTTTGCATGTGTTTTTTTTTAAATCTAATAATTCTTCAACTTTAGAAAATATAAGGTCTGTAAATGCAGTTTCCTCTGGTCCATGCATTTTTGGTTTAACAATATAAATAGATCCCGTTCTTGAATTTCGTTTATTCTTTAAATCATGAAGTGCAGCTACAGTTGTTATAAATGCATCCATAATTCCCTCAGGTACTTCACTACCATCTTTTAAAATTATAGATGGGTTGGTCATTAAATGACCAACATTTCTTATTAAAAGTAAACTTCTACCATGCAGTTTTAATCCTTTACCTTCTTTTGAAATATAACTTCTATCTGGATTAAGTTTCCTTTCTAATTTTTTTCCATTTTTTTCAAATTGAATTTTTAAATTACCTTTCATTAGCCCTAACCAATTTTTATAACAAATAATCTTATCCTCAGCATCTACTGCAGCAACACTATCTTCATTATCACAAATAGTTGATACTGCAGACTCTGCAATAATGTCACTTATTCCAGCTATATCATGTGCTGCACTAAATGCTTTTGGATTAATAATTATTTCAAAGTGTAAGTTATTATTTTTAATTATAATTGCTGAAGGCTTATCGGCATCTCCTCTATGCCCAATAAACTTATTTCTATCTTTTAATTTATATTCATAGTCATCTTTTAAAATAATTAGATCGTGATTTATAACCTTAAGGGCAGCGATATTTTTCCAACTCGTACCATCTATTGGAATATATTTATCAAAAAATTCCCTTACATATTTAATCACCTCTTGTCCTCGAAGTGGGTCGTATCTTTCACTTCCACCCTCATCAGACTGAATTATATTTGTTCCGTACAAACTATCATATAGACTTACCCATCTTGCGTTAGCAGCATTAAGAGTATATCTAGCGTTCATAATTGGAACGACTAATTGAGGACCTGCTATTTGTGTAATTTCGTTATCAACATTGTTCGTGTCAATTTTAAAATCAGAGCCTTCATCTTTTAAATAACCAATATTTTTAAGGAATTTTTTGTACTCTTTAATTTCAACTTCTCTTCCTTTATTTTTAATATGCCAATCATCAATTTTTTTTTGCAAATCTTCTCTTGTTTTAATTAATTCTCTATTAATTGGAGCAAGTTCGTGAACTGCTTTATCAAAGCCAAGCCAAAATTTTTCAGCCGGTATATCTGTTCCCTCTAATAACTCCTCATTTACAAAAGCAAGTAGTTTTCCAGAAACCTTTAAGTTATTTACACTTTGATAATTTGATGTCATTGTAGATTTTTAAAACTCAAGTAAAATTAAGTCAAATAATTTATAGAAGCACTGACATTTTGTTGTCTTTTTTATTACTTATGTAATAATTAATACTAAATATGAAAAATTATCTTAATTTTGAAACGGATATCAAAAACCTAGAGAGTGAAATAGAAAAGCTAAAAGATCCTTATAATCAAAGTGGTCTAACAGAAGTTGATACTGGTAAAATTTCTAAAATACAAAGTGAGCTTGATGAAAAATTAAAATCTATCTATTCAAACCTAGATCCTTGGCAGACTACAATGGTGGCTAGACATGAAGATAGACCGAAGTCAAAGTTTTTTATTGATAGCCTATTTGAGGATTTTATACCATTATCTGGAGACAGACATTATGGCGAAGATAAATCTGTGCTTGCAGGTTTTGCAAAGTTTAATAATCAATCGGTGCTTGTTATAGGCCAGGAAAAAGGTGACGACTTAGATAGCAGGATAGAAAGAAATTTTGGAATGATGAGACCTGAAGGTTATAGAAAGACAATTCGTTTAATGCAACTTGCTGATAGATTTAAAATACCTGTTATTTCCTTTATAGATACACCAGGGGCATATCCTGGAGTAGGGGCAGAAGAAAGAGGTCAAGCAGAAGCAATAGCTAAATCAATCGAGTGCTGTATGAGATTAAAGGTTCCAACTTTAGCAATTATTATTGGCGAGGGTGGTTCAGGGGGTGCTATTGCTTTAGCATCTGCTAGCAAAGTTTTGATGTTAGAAAATGCTATTTACTCAGTTATCTCACCAGAGGGTTGTGCAACTATCTTGTGGCGAGATCCAAAAAAAATGTTAGATGCTGCCAAAGCTATGAAGTTATCAGCTGAAGATTTATTAGAGTTACAAATAATCGACGAGATTATTAAAGAGCCGCTTGGTGGTGCTCATAGAGATAGAAATCAAATGTTACAAAACCTTAAAACCTCAATTACAAAAAATTTAGAAAGTTTTAATGCTATGTCGACTGATGAGATTTACTCAGATAGAAAAAATAAATTTTTAAGAATAGGTAGAAATAAAGGATTTATGAATAATTTAGATAACCTTAGTTCATTGAGCCCTCCAGATACTAATTTAATCGATACGATAAAGTCTAAGAAAACACTATTTATAGGAATATCACTACTTTTAGTTGTTGTTATTTCATTAGTTGTTTTTTTATAAAGCTCCACAACATCTTTTGTATTTTTTTCCTGATCCACAAAAACATGGTTCATTTCTACTCATTTTTTTTCCAATATATTTAGGGTCTATTTTTGTAGTTCTTACATCTTTTTTTTCTTCAATTGGTTTTTCAATAACTTTAAGATTCATTAGAATAGTTATAAAGTCTAATTTCAGTTTGTTTAACAAATTTTCAAATAAGTCGAATGCTTCTTTTTTATATTCTACCAGTGGATCTCTTTGACCATATGATCTTAATCCTATAACTTGTCTCAATTGCTCCAAATATTGAATATGAGATTTCCAATTCATATCAATAGTTTGAAGAAAAATTCTTTTTTCAATATCTTTAGATTGATTTTCCCCTAAAATCTTAATTCTTTCATTTCTAGTTTTTTTAAATGTATTGATAATCTTCTCTTTAAATGAATTTTCATTTGATGAAATTAGATTTTCAAATTCATCTTCAGTTAATTGTTTTCCCATAATTGATTTTATTTTGTTCTCAAAATCTTTATTTTTAAGATTTGATAATTTTACTGATTTTAGCCGGATGAAGTCTTTTATAATTTCGTTTAAAAAGTCTTCTGAATAATCAAAAATTTGATCACTATTCATAGCAGATTTTCTTTGAGAAAATATTACATGCCTTTGATCATTAAGAACGTTATCAAATTTTATAAGAGTTTTTCTTATATCGAAATTTCTTGCCTCAACCTTTTGTTGAGCTCTCTCAAGAGCTTTGTTAATCCAAGGATGGTCAATACTTTCACCATCTTTAAGACCTAGTTTTTCCAATATATTATTCATTGATTCAGATCCAAAAATCCTCATCAAATCATCTTCTAAGCTTACATAAAAAATAGAACTACCTTCATCTCCTTGGCGCCCAGCCCTTCCTCTCGCCTGGTTGTCTACTCTTCTGGACTCCATTCTTTCAGTACCGATTACAAATAATCCTCCCAAAGATTTAATTTTTTCTTTATTTATTTTTAAATTATTATCTGGAATAGATCCTTTTTTTCCACCTAGCTGTATATCAACACCTCTACCTGATATACTAGTTGTTATAATTACAGAGTTTTCTTTTCCAGCATTAGCAATAATTTGTGCTTCATTTTCATGATTTTTTGCATTTAAAACTACATGTTTAATATTTTCTTTATTCAAAAGTTTTGAATATATTTCCGACTTATTTACACTAGATGTAAAAACTAAAATTGGCTGACCTTTTTTGTAACATTCATTTATTTTTTTTATAATTGCATAATTTTTTTCATTTTCTGTTCTAAATATTTGATCGTTATAATCCTTTCTTATCATTTGATTATTAGTCGGAATTACAACAACTGGTAAATTATAAATCTCAAAAAACTCCTCAGATTCTGTTGCAGCAGTACCTGTACAACCACTTATTTTCTTATATAGTTTAAAGTAGTTTTGATATGTTATTGAAGCTAAAGTTTGGTTCTCAGCTTGTATTTCAATTTTCTCTTTAGCCTCTAATGCTTGATGTAATCCATCACCAAATCTTCGTCCTTCGAGGATTCTTCCTGTGAGTTCATCAATTATTTTTAAATTATCATCTTGAATAATATAGTCCTTACCCTTTTTAAATAAATGATGAGCTCTTAATGCCTGATTTACATGATGAACTAAACTTAAGTTCTCTGGATCATAAAAATTATTATTTTTAAGTATTCCTGCATTAGAAAAAATTTTTTCAACATTTGTTATCCCGTCGTTTGTAAGGAGTACATTTTTATCTTTTTCATCTATCTCATAATCTTTATTAGTTAGATTTTTAATTAATTTATCGATCGCTAGATATTGGTTTGTTTTATCTTCTGCGGCACCAGAAATAACTAAAGGGGTTCTAGCTTCATCAATTAAACAAGAATCTATTTCATCTACAATTGAAAAAAAATGATCTCTTTGGACCATTTCATTTTCAGTGTACTTCATATTGTCTCTCAGATAATCAAAACCAAGTTCGCTGTTGGTCGCATAAGTTATATCACAATCATAATTTTCTTTTCTTTCATGATCATTTTGATCATTGTTTATGTATCCAGCTTTAAGACCTAAAAATTTATAAATTTCACCCATTTCTTGTGAGTCCCTTTTCGCCAAATAATCATTGACTGTAACAACATGAACTCCTTTTTCATGAAGGGCATTTAAATAAGCAGCTAAAGTTATTGTAAGAGTTTTACCTTCACCTGTTCTCATTTCAGCAATTTTAGATTGGTGAAGGACTATTCCACCAATAAGTTGCACATCAAAATGTCTTTCATTTCTTGTTCTCAGCGCTGCTTCTCTAACCAAGGCAAAAGCTTCAGGTAAAATTTCATCGAGAGATTCTCCTTTCTTAATTTTTTCCTTGAATTCAAGTGTCTTTTTTGGAAAATCTGAATCAGATAAATCTTTGATTTTGTTTTCAAAACTATTAATTTTTGCAACAATTTTACCTATTTTATCAAGCTCTCTTTGATTGCTAGATTTTAAGAATTTAGTAATAAAAGTTATAGGATTTAGCATTAGTTTTTGATTTATTATTTACTTATAACCTTTAATATAATTATTAAATAATTAATTTAAATACTATGGGTATTAATTTAACTAATTTTTTATCATCTAAATCAAAAAATAAGAGAATGATGGAATTTCAAGATTTAGATCACATTGATGGAGTAGCTCTTTCTACTATTAGTGCAGATTTATATAAAAACCCCAGAGATGATTTGGTTATGTTTTATTTTAGGGATGGGGCTAATTATGCATCAGTTTACACACAATCCAAGATTATTTCTGAGAATATAAAATGGAATTTAAAGCAAAAAGTTAAAAAGATTTTTTCATTAGTTATCAATACAAGAAATGCGAACTGCTTTACTGGTAAACAAGGATTTAAAAGTTTGGAAAAAATTGCAGAATTAACATCCCAACATTTAATAGAAAAACAGAAAGAGGATGAAGAATATCCAAAAAAAATTAAACCAAAAGAAATTATTTTCGGATGTACTGGGACCATAGGAGAAACTTTTCCAGAGGAAAAAATACTTGATAAAATTCCAGAATTAATAAAAAAAATTAAATATTCACAGAACAAATATATTTGGATGAAGGCTGCTTTGGGCATGATGACTACCGATACACAACCAAAAATGGCAATGGAGGAGTGTTCAATTGGTAATAGCATAATAAAGATATTTGGTGTCGCAAAAGGATCTGGAATGATACAGCCAAATATGGCTACAACATTGGGCTATGTATTTACAGATGCCGACATACCAAATGATATTTTAAAAAAACTTCTAAAGAAAAATGTTTCAACAACTTTTAATGCAATTAGTTGTGACAGTGATACCAGCACTAACGATATGGTTTCAATATTTTCAACTGGAAAAATAAAACATCCAAAAATAAATAATGTCAATGATGAAAAACTCAATGAGTTCGATGTGGCTTTAAATAAGGTTTTGTTAAATTTAGCAAAAAGAGTGGTCAGTGATGGTGAAGGAGCCTCAAAGTTCATTACAATTAAAGTTCAAAATTGTAAAAATGAAAATGATGCAAAAAAAATTGCATTTTCTATTGCTAACTCACCCTTGGTAAAAACTGCTATAGCTGGAGAAGATCCAAATTGGGGAAGAATTATTATGGCAATTGGTAAAGCTGGAATTACGTTTGATGTAGAAAAATTGTCAATAAAAATAGGAAGCTTGAACATAATCAACAGTGGAAAAATTAATATTAATTACAATGAAGATGAAGCGTCTGACTATATGAAGAGTGACAATATTTTGATTGATGTAGATTTTTCTAATGGTTCAAAAAGTTTTACAGCATACACTATGGACCTAACCAAAAAATATATTGATATTAATTCTGATTATAGGAGTTAAACATGTTGAATTTAATAAAATAATTATTAAATATTAATCATGATAAAGTATAAGTTAATTTGTAAAGACTGTGAAATTTCGTTTGATAGTTGGTTCGCGTCCTCACAAGAATTTGAAAAGCTAAAATCAAAGAAATTTCTCAATTGCCATAATTGTAATTCTAAAAAAATTGAAAAAACATTAATGGCTCCAAAAATGATCAATAATCTTAATAAAAAAAATCCAGATCAAAAAAATTTAAAATTAGTTGAGATTAACAAAAAAATTAAAGAATATCAAAAATTTATAAAAAGTAACTTTGATTATGTTGGTGAAAATTTTGCCTATGAGGCAAGAACAATACACTATGACAATAAAAAGAAAGAAAAAGGAATATTTGGCACAGCCTCAAAAGATGAAATTAATGAGCTGAGAGAAGAAGGTATCGATGCCGAGGTAATACCCTGGATTAATGATAAGAGTAATTAATCTTTAATAAATTTTCCAATATAGTTTATCGACTTATCTTCACTTATTTTCCACTCATCTTTAATTAAATTAAATTTCATTCCATTAATTCTATCTAATTTTAAATTAGACTTTTTTAAGATATTAATAAGATCATCCGGTTTAACAAACTTTTCCCACTCATGAGTCCCTATTGGTAACCATTTTAAAATATATTCAGCACCAATTATTGCAAACATATAAGATTTTAGTGTTTTGTTTAATGTTGCTATAAACATTATTCCACCTTTTCTTAAAAGCTTTGAACAAGACTTAATAAATAATTCTACATTTTCAACATGTTCAATAATTTCCATATTTAAAATAACATCAAATTTTTTATCTATTTTAAGACTCTCAGGTGAGGCACACAGATAATTGATATCTAGTTGATTTTTTTTTGCGTGTAATTTGGCAATATTGATATTTTTCTCAGAGGCATCAATACCTGTCACTTCTGCCCCCAATCTTTTCATTGGCTCTGATAATAAACCACCACCACAGCCAATATCTAAAATTGATACTTTTTCTAAAGGTTTTTTTTTGTCTTTAATTTTGAATGTGTCAATTACGTTATTTTTGATATATGAAATTCTAGTAGGGTTAAATTTATGTAATGGTTTGAATTTACCTTCTGGATCCCACCATTCCTCAGCAATTTTAGAAAATTTATCTATTTCTTTTTTATTTATTGTGTTATTTTTCATTACTGGATTGACTTTATATTCAACATGTATTTTATCAATATATTTTAATTTTGAGAAATATTTATCATGAAAATTGTAGTATTAAAATTTGGAGGAACATCAGTCGGCACAATAAAAAAAATCAAAAAAGTTGCTGAAATTGTAAGTAGTTTCAAAAAAAAAGGCTTTCAGATAATTGTAATTTCATCAGCTATGAGTGGTGTGACAAATGACTTAGTAAAAAAATCTAAAGAAATAAGTGAAAATTTTTCTGAGGCAGAATATGACACTTTAGTGTCATCGGGTGAACAAGTAGCTTGTTCTTTGATAGCTGGAAGTTTAATTCACAAAGGCTTTAAGTCTAGGTCTTGGTTAGCATGGCAAGTACCTATTTTTACGACTGGATCACACAAAAATTCAAGAATTAACAATATAAATAAAAATAAGATAATGAAATATATTAAAGATGGTGGAGTACCCATAATAACTGGTTTTCAAGGAATTAATAAAGAGGAAAGAATTACCACTATAGGTAGAGGCGGCTCAGATGCAAGCGCAATAATGTTTGCTAAATTTTTTAAAGCAGAGAGATGCATAATTTTTACAGACGTTGAGGGAATTTATACAACTGATCCAAATAAAATAAAAAAAGCAAAAAAGATAAAAGTAATTTCATATGAAGAAATGTTAGAAATGGCTTCCTTGGGCGCTAAAGTAATGCAACCAGTCTCAATACAAGATGCTAGACTTAATCGAATTAACATAGAGGTCAAATCTTCATTTGTTAATAGATCAGGAACATTGATAACGAAGAGGTCCAATATAATTAATAATAAAATAATAACTGGTATTTCCTCTACTCATAACGACGCAAAAATAACATTGATTGGTGTAAAAGATAAACCTGGAGTTGCTGCATCAATTTTCAAACCATTATCAAAAAATTCAATTAATGTTGATATGGTTGTGCAAAATATCTCAGCAAATGGAAAGGAAACAGATCTTACATTTACAATAAAAAAGGAAGATTTGAATAAAACAAAAAAAATAATGAAAGATAATCAAAATATAAATTATAGGAAATTACTCTTTGAAAAAGGAGTTTCAAAGATTTCTATAATTGGTGTTGGAATGATTACAACTCCTGGAGTAACCTTCAGAATGTTCCAGGCTCTTGCCAATAAAAGAATTAATATTCAAGTAATTTCTACATCTGAAATCAAAATTTCAGTTTTAATTGATAAAAAAGATACTACAAAAGCCTTAGAAACTTTACATAAAGAATTTAAATTAGATAATTAAAAAAATGAGTATTAGACCTTTTAGAGACATAAACAGAAGAAAAACAAAAGTGATCAGTGTAGGTAAAGTTAAAGTAGGTGGTGATAATCCTATTTCGGTTCAATCTATGACCAACACTCTCACTACCGACATAAAGGCTACTATTAAACAAATAAATGAAATTCATATGGAAGGTGCTGATATAGTAAGAGTTTCTTGTCCTGATGAGGCATCATCAAAGGCTTTAGGAGAAATTACAAAACATATCGATATACCAGTTGTTGCAGATATTCATTTTCATTTTAAGAGAGCTATTGAAGCTGCTGAAAATGGTGCCAGCTGTTTAAGAATTAATCCTGGTAACATTGGCTCTAGAGATAAAATAAAAGAAGTTATTAAATCTGCAAAAAGTAATAATTGCTCCATAAGAGTTGGAGTAAATGCTGGCTCTCTAGAAAAAGATATATTGGAAAAATTTAAAGAGCCTTGTCCTGAGGCTTTAGTAGAAAGTGCACTGCGAAATATAAAAATTCTTGAGGACGAGGATTTTTTTAACTTGAAGGTTAGTGTTAAATCATCAGATGTTTTTCTTTCTATTGCAGCTTACAAACAGTTATCCAAGGTAACTGATTATCCTCTTCATCTTGGTATTACAGAGGCTGGAGGTTTCGTTCCAGGAAGTGTAAAATCTTCAATTGGTTTGGGATCACTGCTTTTGGACGGTATAGGTGATACAATTAGAATTTCCTTATCTGATAACCCGGTTGAGGAAGTAAAAAATTGGAAATGAAATATTAAAATCACTCAATTTGAGAAATAGAGGTGTCAGGATTATCTCTTGCCCATCTTGTGCGAGACAAGGATTTAAAGTTATTGAAACAGTAAAAATCTTAGAACAAAAACTTTCTCATATAAAAACTCCTATTACTTTATCAGTAATAGGTTGTGTAGTGAATGGTCCAGGGGAAGCCGCAATGACTGATGTTGGTATAACTGGAGGTCAAAAGGGAAGCAATATGCTGTATTTATCTGGAGTTCAAAAAGAAAAAGTTCTGACCAACGATATGATTTCAAAAGTGGTCAATGAAGTTGAAAAAAAAGCTTCTGAGTTAGATAATAATTAAAATGATCCCACAAAAAACAATAGAGGAACTGATAAACAAACATTCTGTTTTAGAAAAAGATTTATCATCAGGAGAGATAGATAAAAAAAAATTTGCTGAGAAATCAAAAGAATATTCTGATTTAAATGAAATTATTAATGATGCTAAAATGTATGTCTCATTTGAAAAAGATAAAAAAGAATTAGAAAAAATATTAGATGATCAAAGTTCTGATAATGAGTTGAAAAAAATGGCTGAGAGTGAACTTGGTGAACTAAAAATTAAACATGATAAAATTGAAAAAAAATTAAAATTATTTTTGTTACCAAAGGATGAGGCTGATAAAAAAAACGCAATAATTGAGATCAGGGCTGGAACAGGTGGTTTAGAAGCAAGTCTATTTGCTGCTGATCTTTTTAAGATGTATGAAAAAGTAAGTCATAAAAAGAGATGGTCATTAGAATTAATCTCAATTTCAAGAAGTGATGCTGGCGGACTTAAGGAGGTGATTGCTTCAATTAAAGGAACAAATATTTACTCAAGTTTAAAATATGAGAGTGGAGTACATAGAGTTCAACGTGTCCCAGATACAGAAACCCAAGGAAGAGTTCATACGTCAGCAGCAACAGTTGCAGTTTTGCCTGAGGCTGAGGAAGTTGATTTAAAAATAAATGAGTCTGATTTAAGAATTGATGTCTTTCGTGCAGGTGGCCCAGGTGGTCAATCAGTTAATACAACCGACAGTGCTGTAAGAATTACACATATTCCCACAGGTCTCTCTGTTTCTCAACAAGATGAGAAATCCCAACACAAGAATAAAGCCAAAGGAATGAAAATTTTAAGAGCAAGACTCTATGAATTAGAGAGATCAAGAATAGACCAAGAAAGATCACAAGATAGAAAAAATAAAATTGGAACAGGTGATAGATCTGAAAGAATAAGAACTTATAATTTTCCACAAGGAAGAGTAACAGACCATAGAATAAACCTAACACTTCATAAACTTGAAGAGTTTTTAGAAGGGGAAGCTTTTGATGAAATGATAGAATCTTTAACATTACAAGCACAAGAAGAAAGTTTAAGTAGTTTATAAATATATGAATATAGAAAACGCAATCAAAAAAGCAGTAAAGATATTGAAAAATGAAAATATAAAATCTCCAAAATTAGACAGTGAAATTTTAATGTCAAATGTAATTAAAAAAGATAGATATTTTACTATCTTAAATTCAAAAAAAATAATTAACAAAAAGAATTTGTATAAATTTAATGAATTAATTTCACAAAGAAGTACAGGCAAACCAATAGCTCATTTAATAGGTAAAAAAGATTTCTGGAATTTTGAATTTCAAATTGATAAAGATGTTTTGATTCCAAGACCTGATACAGAATTGTTAATAGAAGAAGTATTAAAAATATATAAACATAAAAATAAACTACAAGTTTTGGACATTGGAATTGGTTCAGGATGTATTCTTTTATCAATTTTGAGAGAAAAAAAGGATTTCACTGGAGTGGGTATTGATATAAGTGGAAAATGTATAGATATAAGCAAAATTAATGCAAAAAAAATTGGTGTTACAAATAGAATAAGATTTTTTAAATCAGATGTTGACAATTTTAATTATGGCAAATATGATTTAATTATATCTAATCCTCCTTATATTAACTCGCTTGATATGAAATGTTTGGAAAGAGATGTGGTAAATTTTGAACCAAATATAGCTTTAAACGGTGGATTAGACGGACTGACAAATGTCAGAAAAGTGATATTCAAATCTTCTGAACTAATAAAAGTTGGTGGTAGATTAATAGTTGAGATTGGATTTGATCAAAAACAAAAAGTAATAGAACTATTTAAAAAAGAAGGATTTTATATTAATAAAGTATTAAAAGATTATGGTAATAATGATCGTTGCATAATCGGAACTAAATTATAATTCAAAACAAATGGTAACCTTTAGAAATAATAACGGACGAAGAAATAACTTTAGAAGAAATGATAGAAACTTTAAGACTAATGGTGATAGATCTAAGTTTGGAACTAATTTTACAAAAAATGAGAGCTTTCAACGAAAAGCACCTGGAAGAAATAATCATAATGCATCAAAGTTAATAGAGAAATATATAAATTTAGCTAGAGAAGCATTATCTGGCGGTGATAAAATATTATCTGAAAATTATTTTCAACACGCAGATCATTTTACTAGAATATTAAGTGAACAAGAGATGCATAAAAAAAATAGAAATTCTGAGAATTCGTCAGCTGACAAAACCAATGAAACAATTCAAGATGAAAAAATTGGCAGCACAACTGAAGAATCCATTAAACCTTCCGAAAAATTATAATTTATTTTTAAACTAGTTTAGACCAACTATCTTTTCAGATTTTAAAACATCTAATTTAATTTTTTTTGTTTCAAATATTTTTCTTGCTTCGCCTTTAAGAATTTTTCCAGATGGTAATTTTAATGTTTGGGAATTTATTTTTTTTCCGTTAAAAACTACTTCATAGTGAAGATGTGGTCCTGTTGATTTTCCAGTTGAACCAACGTAACCAATAGTTTGGCCTTGTTTAACTCTTACTCCACTTCTTACACCGTTTGCAAATTTAGACATATGAGCATAAATAGTTTGATAAGCAGAATTATGTTTTATAACTATGCAGTTTCCTCCACCTCCACACCAACCTGCTTTTTTTACAACACCATCCCCTGAAGCCATAATAGGTGTACCCATTGGCGCTGCAAAGTCTGTACCTTTGTGCATTTTATTAAATCCATCGATCGGATGTTTTCTCATTCCAAATGGAGAAGATAATCTTGCACCATTAATTGGAGTCTTCATCAAAGCTTTTCTGATACTTTTTCCATTTTTATCATAATGACCTGCATGTTTTTTATCATCAAAATAATATAAAGCTATGTTGTCACCACTTAGTTTGAGATTTGAATATAAAATATTTCCTGTTTCAAGTATTTTCCCTTTATCATTTACAAAAACTTCGTACATTATTTGGAAGCTATCTTTTTTTCTAATATCTCTTTGAAAATCTACTTGAAAACCATAAATTCTTGCAAATTCAATAATCATACTGGCAGGAATTTTTTGTGTAGTAGCTGATCTATATAAACTATCAAGAATTATATTTTCTGCATATAAAATTTTCTTTTTTAATTGAGTAACTAATATTTTTTGATTGAATTTATTAGTAACAAGATCTCTCTTAAGATAGATATTCTCTTTATTAGATATTTGAAATTTAAATTCTGTTATTATTTTATTTTTTTGATCTAAAGTAAACTCAAATTTTTGGCCAGTAATTAAGCTATTTATATTTATTTTCTTTAATAATCTTTTTTTTATCTGATTAATTTCATTTTCTTTAATTGAATATCCATTTAAAATGTTATCAAAAGTTTCTCCTGGGGCCACCTTATGTTCAATTTTTTTAAATTTAGGTTCAAAGTTATTAAATAAATGGTTTATTGTTTTTTTTAAATAAACATTATTTATTGTATTCTTATAGTTATTGTAAATTTTGGATTTATTAAAATTGTAATAGCTTGTTGAAATTACTGTTAGTAATATTAAAACACCGAGTGCAAATATCTCTGGATTCTTAAAGATCTTTATTTTAAGTTTACTAAACATTTAATTTTTTTAAAATATTAGTAATAGTTTAGCATGTGAAAAAAATCAAAAAAAACCCTTTAAAATAGAGCTTTTTTTGTGTTTTTTTTAATTCTTAAAAGCTTGATTTCCTTTAATTTTAGCCTATAAGCATCAAACTTTCTCAATAAAATTATTGTTAATTTAATAAATTAGTGAGAATTATTGGGCTCTTTTGCCTAATTAGCTATATAAAAAGTAAATATTTAAGAAGAGAAGTGTGGACGGTTAAGGTTACCAAAAATTTGTCGTACACACTTCAAACTATTATATAAATTTTATTCTTAGAATTTATATAGAAGCTAGTGTGCGCCGTTTTTAAACTTGAGAGTTTGATCATGGCTCAGAACGTACGCTGGCGGCACGCCTAACACATGCAAGTCGAACGAAGTAGCAATACTTAGTGGCAGACGGGTGAGTAACATGTAGGTATCTACCCTTTGGCCTGGAATAACACGAGGAAACTTGTGCTAATACCGGATAAGTCTTTACGGAGAAAGCTTTATGCACCATTGGATGAGCCTGCACTTGATTAGTTTGTTGGTAGGGTAATGGCCTACCAAGACTTTGATCAATAGCTGATTTGAGAGGATGATCAGCCACATTGGGACTGAGACACGGCCCAAACTCCTACGGGAGGCAGCAGTGGGGAATCTTGCACAATGGAGGAAACTCTGATGCAGCGATGCCGCGTGAGTGAAGAAGGCCCTTGGGTTGTAAAGCTCTTTCGTCGGGGAAGAAAATGACTGTACCCGAATAAGAAGGTCCGGCTAACTTCGTGCCAGCAGCCGCGGTAATACGAAGGGACCTAGCGTAGTTCGGAATTACTGGGCTTAAAGAGTTCGTAGGTGGTTGAAAAAGTTGGTGGTGAAATCCCAGAGCTTAACTCTGGAACTGCCATCAAAACTTTTCAGCTAGAGTTTGATAGAGGAAAGCAGAATTTCTAGTGTAGAGGTGAAATTCGTAGATATTAGAAAGAATACCAATTGCGAAGGCAGCTTTCTGGATCATTACTGACACTGAGGAACGAAAGCATGGGTAGCGAAGAGGATTAGATACCCTCGTAGTCCATGCCGTAAACGATGTGTGTTAGACGTTGGAAATTTATTTTCAGTGTCGCAGCGAAAGCGATAAACACACCGCCTGGGGAGTACGACCGCAAGGTTAAAACTCAAATGAATTGACGGGGACCCGCACAAGTAGTGGAGCATGTGGTTTAATTCGAAGATACGCGCAGAACCTTACCAACACTTGACATGTTCGTCGCGACTTTAAGAGATTAAAGTTTTCGGTTCGGCCGGACGAAACACAGGTGCTGCATGGCTGTCGTCAGCTCGTGTCGTGAGATGTTGGGTTAAGTCCCGCAACGAGCGCAACCCTCACTTTTAGTTGCCATCATTTAGTTGGGCACTCTGAAAGAACTGCCAGTGATAAGCTGGAGGAAGGTGGGGATGACGTCAAGTCCTCATGGCCCTTACGTGTTGGGCTACACACGTGCTACAATGGTATCTACAACAGGAAGCAAAACGGCGACGTTAAGCAAATCCTCAAAAGATACCTCAGTTCGGATTGCACTCTGCAACTCGAGTGCATGAAGCTGGAATTACTAGTAATCGTGGATCAGCGTGCCACGGTGAATGCGTTCCCGGGTCTTGTACACACCGCCCGTCACACCATGGGAGTTGGTTCTACCTTAAGGCAAGGTTTAAAACCCTTGACCACGGTATAGTCAGCGACTGGGGTGAAGTCGTAACAAGGTAGCCGTAGGGGAACCTGCGGCTGGATTACCTCCTTTCTAAGGATGAATAAAATAAAAATTTTATTCTAAATAATATACATAGGTAATGTTGACCGTCCTCATTTCTCTTCTTAAAGTAGTGTTTCTCTTGCATGGGGGCCGGTAGCTCAGTTGGTTAGAGCACACCCTTGATAAGGGTGGGGTCGAAAGTTCGAGTCTTTCTCGGCCCACCAAATAAAGATCATGGGGGATTAGCTCAGCTGGGAGAGCGCCTGATTTGCATTCAGGAGGTCAGCGGTTCGATCCCGCTATCCTCCACCAAACACTTAGTTATAAAAAATTGTAAATAAAATAATAATTAATATCAATATCTATATCCGAACATTAGTAATGTTATTAGCTAATGTTCAAATAAAAATTTGATTCAACACAGAATTTTTTTCTGTGCATAAATCAAGCGTTTAAGGGCGTGTGGCGGATGCCTTGGCACTGAAAGACGATGAAGGACGTGATATACTGCGATAAGTTTCGGGGAGCTGTATGTAAGTTTTGATCCGAAAATTTCCGAATGGGGAAACCCACCACTTTATGTGGTACTTTAAACTGAATACATAGGTTTAAAGAGACAACCTGGAGAACTGAAACATCTAAGTAACCAGAGGAAAAGAAATCAATTGAGATTCCGTTAGTAGTGGCGAGCGAAAGCGGAATAGGCCAGTAGTTTTGTTAGAAAAATTTGAATAGTTTGGAAAAGCTAACCACAGAGGGTGATAGTCCCGTATAAGTAATGTCTAATAAAATTCTTGAGTAAAGCGGGACACGTGAAATCCTGCTCGAATATAGGGGGACCACCCTCTAAGCCTAAATACTCTTCAGTGACCGATAGTGAACTAGTACCGTGAGGGAAAGGTGAAAAGAACCCCTATTAGGGGAGTGAAATAGAACCTGAAACCGCATGCCTACAATCAGTCGAAGCTCTTTTTAGAGTGACGGCGTACCTTTTGTATAATGGGTCAGTGACTTAATTTATTAAGCAAGCTTAAGCCATCTAGGTGTAGGCGTAGCGAAAGCAAGTCTTAATAGGGCGATCAGTTTAATGAATTAGACCCGAAAACGAATGAGCTTACC
>QCMO01000011.1 GCA_003213695.1 Pelagibacteraceae bacterium AG-422-C23
AAACAATTAATTTTAAAAAATGACTCAGAGTACAAGATTAATAATACAGAAAAAATAATACTTGAAAAAATGATAAATAATCCTGGTACTACATTTTCAAGAGAGGATATTGGCATGTTAATTGATTTGGATAAAGAGAGATCTATTGATGTTATTATTACGAGATTGAGAAAAAAAATTGAATTAGATCCAAAAAATCCAAAATTTTTACAAACTATAAGAGGAGCCGGATATGTTTTATGGATTGAATAAACTTATTAAGAATATACTACCTAAAAGATTATTCTATAGAGCATTACTAATAGTTGCAGTTCCAGTAATTTTTTTACAACTTATTATATCTTTTGTATTTTTTGATAGCCTATGGATAAAAACTAATAAAGGTATGACACGAGCTCTGATAAACGAAATTAATACCTTTATTCAAGTTTATGATGATGAAATTTATAATAAAGAAGAAATCACAAATCTTTTTTCCGTTTATCAAGACTTAAATATTGAATTTATCGAAGATGAGAATTTTAAATATGAATACGATGAAAGATGGTTTAGTCCAATAGATAGGACTCTTAGAAGAGAATTAAAATCAAAATTTGAAACAGGTCAATTTTGGTTTGACTCAATAAATTATAAAGAGTTAATTGAATTAAGAGTTAAATATGAAAATGGATATTTTAAATTTTTAGTACCAAAAGATAGAGTCACAAGTTCCTCAGCTAGAATATTTGCACTCTGGATTACAGTGCCTGCTATCATTATGGTTTTAATATCTTTAATTTTTTTAAAAAATCAAACAAGACCCATTACCAACCTAGCAAAAGCAGCTGAGAGATTTGGTAAAGGTGAAGAAATAGAGGAATTCAAACCTTCTGGAGCAGCTGAGATAAGACAAGCTGGATATGAATTTGATAGAATGCGAAAAAGGATTATCAGACACTTAAATCAAAGATCAGAGATGTTATCTGGCATTAGTCACGATTTAAGAACACCTTTAACAAGAATGAAACTTCAAATTGCCTTTATTAAAGATAAAGAATTAGGAAATAAACTTGCAGAAGATATTAACGAAATGGAAAAAATGTTAAATGAGTACCTTCAGTTTACAAGTTCAACTTTTCTTGAAAAAGATGAACAATTTAATTTGAGTGAACTAATTAATAAAATAATAGAAAAATATAATAATAAAAATATTTCAGCAAACCTAACACCTAAAATTTATATTAACGGTAGGAAAAATTTAATTCAAAGATGTATAAATAATCTAGTCGATAATGCCATTAAATATGGCAATAAAGTAAATGTAGAACTTACTAAAAGTAGTAATAATTTGTTTATAAAAATTGAGGATAATGGACCTGGCATTGCAGAAAAAGAGTATGAAAATGTATTTAAACCATTTTATAAAATTGATAAAGGTAGAGCGGATTCAAAATCTAGTGTTGGCTTGGGCTTATCGATTGCATCAGATATAATAAGATCACATGGTGGAAATATAAAACTCGAAAAATCTTCTATGAATGGTCTTGGAGTTAAGATTTTCTTACCTGTTTAGTTTTTCCCTTTTTTTGATTTTTTAATTGAGATATCTTTTTTTCCAAATTCTCAACTCTTTTTGATAAAATATCAAATTCATCTTTACTTGTAAGTTTAAGTTTAAAAACTACTTCATCTCTTTTTGAATTTAAAATTGTTATAATTTCACCTACAAGATCTTTTGATGAGATTAAGCCTTGTTCAAATAATTTAGCCAGCTTATCAATTACAAATTTTGAATTTTTCATATATTTTTATAATAACTTATTATAACTATAGTTTATAATTATAAATAAATATGTTCATTAATAATTTTGACCCAGTTGCAATTCAAATTTTTTCTTTGGAAATAAGGTGGTATTCTCTAGCTTATATTATTGGGATTTTGCTTGGCTGGATTTTAAGTAAAAAATTTTTTATTGACGATTATGAACTCAAAGAAAAATTCAATGATTATTTAACTTATCTTATAATTGGTATAATTTTAGGTGGTCGATTAGGTTATGTTATCTTTTATAATTTTAATTACTACTCAAATAATTTTTTAGATATTTTTAAAATCTGGCAAGGTGGCATGTCATTTCATGGAGGCCTAGCCGGAGTAATTGTTGCTAGTATTTATTTTGCGAAAATAAACAATCACAATCCTTATAAGTATATGGATATTGTCTCTTTAGTTGCGCCTATAGGAATTTTTTTTGGAAGAGTCGCAAATTTCATAAACTCTGAATTATATGGTATTGAAACAAATCTGCCTTGGGCAGTAAAATTTGTTCAGATTGACAATCTATATCGTCATCCATCTCAATTATATGAGGCATTTTTTGAAGGAATAGTTTTATTTTTAATTTTAATAAACTTCCAAAAAAAAGGAGTTATGAAAACACCAGGAATAATGTCTGGTTTATTTTTGATCTTTTATTCAATCTTTAGATTCATAATTGAGTTTTTTAGAGTTCCAGATGAACAATTGGGATATATATTTTTAAAACTTACGATGGGACAAACAATAAGCATTGTATTTGCATTAATTGGAATTTACTTAATTAAAAATAAAAATGATATTGAAAAAAAACTTTAATTTATCTTTAGATAAATTTATTCACCTATCTCTCTATAATAAAAAAAATGGTTATTATATGAAAAAAAATCCCTTTGGTAAAAAAGGTGATTTTATAACTGCTCCTAATATTTCACGTCTTTTTTCTGAGATGATAGCTATTTGGATTGTAAGTTTTTGGCAAAGTCTTGGGTCTCCAAAAAAATTTAATCTAATTGAAATTGGCGCAGGAAATGGTGAAATGATGAAGGTACTTATTGAAAGTTTTAAAAACTTTCCAAATTTTTTAGATTCATGTAATCTTATTATTCATGAAATAAGCCCATCATTAGTTAAAATCCAGAAGCGTAAATTTTTGAATGATGAAATAGTTTGGGTTTCTCAAATAAATAAAATAAAAAATTACCCATGTATATTCGTCGCAAATGAATTTTTTGACTCTTGTCCAATAAAGCAATTTAAAAAAAACAAAAATTCATGGTATGAAAAATTTGTTAATCTTGAAAAAAAGAAAAAACCTTTTTTTTACGAAAAAAAAATAAATATTAAAAAAATCGAAAAAAAAATTAATTTTAAAATATCACAAAATCAAAACTTTATTGAATATTCAGATCTTGGATTCAAATATTTAAAAGATATTTCAAAAATAATTAAACGGAATAAAGGAGGCCTTTTGTTAATTGATTATGGATATAGAGGTAAAAAAATGCAAAATACCTTGCAGGCCATATCAAATCATAAATTTGCCAGTATTTTAGAGGATATTGGAAATGTAGACATTACACATAATATAAATTTTAACCTCTTTAAGGAATATATTAATAAAATGGGTGGTTTAAAAATTAATTTAACAACTCAAAGAAATTTTTTAATCAAAATGGGAATCAAACAAAGAGCAGATATAATTTCTCAAAATCAATCTTTTCTTAAAAAGGCTGATATGTTTTACCGTTTAAAAAGACTAATAGACAAAAAACAAATGGGAAATTTATTTAAGGTCATGTTGATAAAAAATGAAAAAAATAAATTTAAATTAGGATTCTAAGTTTGATTAAATCTACGAAACTACTTAAGCAAAACAAAATCTCCCATGGTTTTTTTAACAAAATAGGAGGTAAATCATCTGGAATATACAAAAGTTTAAATTGTGGTCCTGGTTCAAATGATAATAAAAAAAAAGTCGAAGAAAACTTAAATATTGTTAAAAATAAAATCGGAAAAAAAATAAAAAAAATTTTTTTAGTTCATCAAACGCACAGTAATAAATACATTTTTATAGATAGAAATTTCAAACAAACTAAAAATAAGCCTAAAGCTGATGCAATTATAACAAATCAAAAAAAACTTCCGATAGCAGTTTTAACAGCTGATTGTGCTCCAATTTTACTTCATGATAACAAGACGAATATAATTGCCGCAGTGCATGCTGGTTGGAAAGGAGCATTTAAAGGAATCATAAGCAATGTTCTTAATTTAATGAAAAAAAAAGGATGTGTGAAAAAAAATATAACAGCTGTCATTGGGCCCTGTATTGCTAAAAAAAACTACAATGTTAGAGAAAATTTTAAGAAAAAATTTTTAAAAAAAGATAGAAATAACAAAATTTTTTTTAGTACTAAAAATAACATAATCTATTTCGATTTGGCTAATTATGTAAAATCACAACTAAAATTAAACAAAATAACAAATATAGATATGAAAAATATCGATACTTTTAACGAAAAAAATAATTTTTTTAGTGCAAGAAGAGCTCAAAAGTCAAAACATGAGGATTATGGTAGAAATATTTCAATAATTATGATTAATTAAACTTTTCAATGAAATTATTAACTGGAAATAGCAATAAAGTTTTAAGTAAGAATATTGCTAAATATTTAAAATCTAAACTTGTTAATTCAAGCATAAGAAAATTTGCTGATGGAGAAATTTATGTAGAGATAAATGAAAATATAAGAGGAAATAGTATTTTTATAATTCAATCAATTTCATCACCTGCAAACGATAATCTTATGGAATTATTATTATGTATAGATGCTTTAAAGAGATCTTCTGCGAAAAATATTACAGCTGTTATTCCATATTTTGGATACGCTAGACAAGACAGAAAGGTAGTTCCAAGAACCTCTATATCAGCAAAACTTGTTTCTAATTTAATTACAAAAGCTGGAGCTGATAGAGTGGTAACAGTCGATTTGCATGCAGGCCAGATTCAAGGTTTTTTTGATATTCCAGTAGATAATTTATTTGCAACACCCATTTTTGCAAGACATGCAAGAAAGAAAATTAAAAGCAAAAATATTATTTGTGTTGCTCCTGATGTTGGTGGTACTGAAAGAGCTAGAGCTTTAGGAAAACTTCTTGGAGTAGGTCTGGCCATAGTAGATAAAAGGAGACCAAAACCTGGTAAATCAAAAGTTATGAATGTTATAGGAGAGGTAAAAGATCAAACTTGTATAATAGTTGATGATATTATTGATTCAGGGGGGACGATAGTAAATGCAGCTAAAGCCTTAAAAGAAAGAGGGGCTAAAGAAGTGTATGTTTACATTACTCATGGAGTGCTTAGTGGAGACGCAGTAAAAAAAATAAAAAACTCAGTAATAAAAAATTTAGTAATTACTGACACGATTGACAACGGTGAAAAAACAAAAAATGTTAAAAATATAGAAGTTTTACCTATTTCTGGCCTAATGGGGGAGGCAATAAAAAGAATTTCTAACTCAACATCAGTATCAGATTTGTTTAAATAAATACCTTGATTATTTATCAACATGAGTTAAAAAACTTTGTTTTATGAATTCTTTAGAAGCTAATATCCGAGACAACAAGACTAAAGGGCAACTAAATTCTGTTCGAAATAGTGGAAATGTACCTGGTATTATTTATGGCGGAAAAGATCAAAATCAAAAAATATCCATATCAAAAAAATTATTAAAAGTTTTAATTGAAAAAGAAAATTTTTTATCAAATATAATTAGCCTAAATGTTAACGGCAAACCTCAAAATGTTCTTCCTCGAGAAGTAAAGTACCATATTTTAAGTGACGAGCCTACTCATGTTGATTTCTTAAGAGTTTTGCCTGGTGTTAAAATTAAAATTGAAGTTCCAGTAAATTTTATTAATCATGAAAAATCTCCAGGACTAAAAAGAGGTGGGGTTTTAAATATAGTGAGAAGAAAAGTTGAATTAAAATGTCCAAGTGAAAAGATACCTGAAAATTTAACAATCAATCTTGATGGTGTTGATATTGGAGAAAGTTTTAAGATTTCTTCGATAAAATTAGACTCTGAAGTGACACCAACGATTCAGGGAAGAGACTTTGTAATAGCAACTTTGGCAGCACCTACAGTTATGAAAGAGCCAGAAAAACCAGCTGAAGCTGACGCCGCTGAAGGAGCTGAGGGAGCTGAGGGAGCTGAAGGAGCAGCAGCAGCTGCCGCTGATGGTGATAAAACTGGGTCAGATGAAGCCAAAGGTGATAAAAAAGAGGGTGATGAAAAGAAACCTGCAGAAAAAAAACCTTCTGAAGAAAAAAAATAATCAATCGAAATTGAAAATTTAATTCTATTTATTTATGCTTTTATTCGTAGGATTAGGTAATCCAACACCAGATAGTGAAAACAATCGACATAATGTTGGATTTAAAGTAATAGATTCTATAAACAAAAAATTTAGTCTATCAAAACAAAAACCCAAATTCAAAGGCCTTTTAACCACAGGAAATATTGGTGATAAAAAAGTTTATGCAATCAAACCTTTGACTTTTATGAATAATTCTGGAATTTGTATCAGAGAGCTTATCGAATATTTTAAAATTAATCCAGAAGATGTAATTGTTTTTCATGATGATCTTGATGTAGAGTTTGGAAAGATTAAAGCAAAGTTTGGTGGATCTAGTGCTGGCCATAATGGAATTGCCTCTATTGATAAGTTTATAGGTAAAGATTATTCAAGAGTAAGGATTGGAATAGGAAAACCAAAAACAAATTTGGAAGTTGCTGATTTTGTTTTACAAAATTTTGATGAGGATGAGATAGTTGGGGTTGAAAAAATTTCACAAAATATAATTGAGTCTATTTCAATTCTAGTAGAAAAAAAATTAGATTTATTTTCTAGCACAGTAAATAATAAATAATGAGTTTTAAGTGTGGGATTGTTGGATTACCAAATGTTGGGAAATCTACTCTTTTTAATGCGTTAACTAATTCCAGTAAAGCACAAGCCGCAAATTTTCCTTTTTGTACTATTGACCCTAATGTAGGGATTGTGCCAGTCCCTGATATAAGATTAGAAAATTTAGCTAAAATATCAAAATCAAAAAAAATTATTAACACAACAATCTCTTTTGTCGACATTGCTGGACTTGTAAAAGGTGCTTCAAAAGGTGAAGGTTTAGGAAATAAATTTCTTTCACATATAAGAGAAGTGGATGCAATTATACACATGATAAGATGTTTTGACTCTGATGATATCCAAAATGTAAACCCAGACGTGAATCCTATTAGGGATCTGGAAATCATAGAAACAGAAATGATGCTTGCAGATCTAGAATCTATTCAAAAAAGACTAGAAAAGAACAACAAAAAAAATATAGATGAAGAACAATTAAAAATTTTAGAAATTTCATTAGATTATATAAATAATGGCAAAGATATTTCTTTATTAAAAAATGATTTTAATAAAAAACAGTTAAATCAAAGTGGTTTGTTATCTTTAAAACCAAAAATATTTGTTTGTAATGTTGATGAAAAAAGTACTCAAAATGGTAACGATTATACGAGAAAATTCATTGATAAATTTGGAAAAGAAAACACGCTTATCATTTCTGCAGATATTGAAAATCAAATAAATGAGTTAGAGAATGGTGAAAAAAAGAATTATATGGAAATGATTGGTCTCAAAGAAACAGGGTTAAATATGTTAATTAAAAAAGGTTATAATATTCTTGAATTAGATACCTTCTTCACCTCTGGACTAGAGGAAACAAGAGCCTGGACAATCCAAAAAAATTGTACAGCACCAAAAGCTGCTGGTGAGATACATTCCGATTTTGAAAAAGGATTCATTAGAGCAGAAACGATTTCATATACTGATTTTGTAACAAATGATGGATGGTTAAACTCTAAGACTAATGGTAAAATGAGATTGGAAGGAAAAGATTATATTGTCAAAGATGGTGATATTTTAAACTTCCGTTTCAATACGTGACCAAATTCTTTTCATACTGAAATAAACTAAAATAGTTAAAATTATTAAATATACTATTGCTTTAAATCCCATTTGATGTCGAGCTTCAAGATGTGGTTCTGCAGTCCACATTAAAAAGGTAGTAATATCTTTAGACATTTGTTCTACGCTAGCTATAGTCCCATCTGCATACTCTACTAAACCGTCTGATAGTGGATTGGCCATTTTAATTTTATTTCCATACATATATTTATTATAATGGACACCCTCATCTAAAGTAATACCCAAAGGTGGATCTTCATAACCTTGTAAAAGAGAATATATATAATTTGCACCACCTCCTCGCGCTTTAACTAATACAGACATATCTGGAGGATATGCTCCCCCATTAGCAGCTTGAGCAGCTTTAACGTTTTCATATGGCATTACAAATTTATCAGATAGTTTTCCTGGTCGAGTAAACATTTCACCATCTGAATTTGGTCCATCTGTAACTTCAAAAGAGGCTGCGATAGCTTTGGCTTGTTCCTCTGAGAATTCTGGTCCACCCTTCTCTGCCAAGTTTCTATAACTAACATATTTAAGAGAATGACAAGATGAACAAACTTCCGTATAAACTTGATATCCTCTTTGAAGTGATCCTCGATCAAATTTTCCAAAAAGACCTTTAAAACTCCAATCTGTTTTTAAGTATTCTACTTTTTCAGCTGCCTGAGCATTATATGATAAACCAAAAAAAAATAAAATTAAGGTAAGTATTCTAAAATAATTTTTCACTTAATTGTTTAAACTTTCTTTATTTTTTGCAGCAACCAGATCTGGTGAGCCGCCCAAAACAGGCTCTGTAATACTTAGAGGTATAGGAAGTGTTTTTTCTTTATAACCTAAAACAGGTAAAATAACTAAAAAATGTAAAAAATAGTAAGCTGTAGCTATTCTAGCTATCAACAAGTATAAACCTTCGGCCGGCATAGCACCTACGTAACCTAAAATTAAAACATCGGCAACTAAGATCCAATAAAATTGTTTATATAAAGGTCTGAAAACTGCAGATCTAATTTTAGATGTATCAAGCCATGGTAAAGCCGCAAGGATCAAAATTGCAGAAAGCATAGCAACTACACCTAAAAGTTTATCAGGGACTGATCTTAAAATAGCGTAAAAGGGCAAAAGATACCACTCTGGAACTATATGCGCTGGTGTTACCAATGGATCTGCCTCAATATAATTATCTGCGTGACCTAAAATATTAGGTGTATAGAAAACAAAGAATGCAAAAACAATCATAAACATTAATAAAGCAAAACCATCTTTAATAACAATATAAGGATGGAAAGGTACAGTATCCTTAGAAGGCTTTTTAATATCAATACCGACTGGATTATTATTTCCAGGAACGTGAAGAGCCCAAATATGAAGAACTACAAGACCCAAAATTAAAAAAGGTATTAAGTAGTGGAGAGTAAAAAATCTTGTTAATGTTGGATTATCAACTGAATAACCTCCCCAAAGCCAAGTTACTATACCTTCGCCTACTAAAGGTATTGCACTAAATAAATTAGTTATAACAGTTGCTCCCCAAAAACTCATTTGACCCCATGGAAGAACATAGCCCATAAATGCGGCTGCCATCATTAATAAATAAATTATTATACCAATTATCCATATAATTTCTCTTGGAGCTTTATAAGACCCATAAAATAATGATCTAAAAATGTGAATATACACGGCTAAGAAAAACATTGATGCACCATTTGCATGTATATATCTAATCAACCAACCATAATTTACATCTCTCATAATGTGTTCGACACTTTCAAATGCCATATCTGCATGCGCAATATAATGCATGGCTAGAGTTAGGCCTGTTACAATTTGAGTAATCAAACAAAAAGTAAGTATCCCTCCAAAAGTCCACCAATAATTTAAATTTTTTGGTGTTGGATAATCAGTTAAATGATTTGCTAATGTTAATAATGGTAAACGGTCATTAAACCATTTTCCAACTTTTGATTTAGGTGTATATTCGTGATCACTCATTAAGTTTACCCAATTTTAATTGTATTAGCATTTACAAACTCGTATTTCGGAACTTCCATATTAGTCGGTGCAGGACCTTTTCTAATCCTACCAGAAATATCATAATGTGATCCATGACATGGACAAAACCAACCATTGTAATCACCTTTATCATTAAGAGGAACACATCCTAAATGGGTACAAACTCCAAGCATTACAAGCCACTCTGGATTTTTTGCTCTATCTTCATCTTTTTCTGGATCCTTTAGTTCTTCCATTTTTACTGACTTTGCTTCTGCTATTTCATCTTGAGTTCTTCTCCTTATAAAAACTGGTTTACCTCTCCAAAGAACTGTAATTGTATTACCAGGATTGACTGTACTCACGTCCACTTCTGTGCTAGCCAATGCTTTTACTGAAGCGTCTGGATTCATCTGATCTATCATGGGCCATACTACTGCCCCCACTCCTACTGCGCCAACCGCATAGGTAGCTGTAAATAAAAAATCTCTTCTTTTAGTTTTCTTTTCCGCCATCTCTAGTTCGTTCAAATCTATATATTGATAGGTTGTTAATATATGATTACATATAATAAAAAAGTATTATTTTTCTACTGAAAGAATGACACATAATCTTATGAATGAAGGCCCAAAAATTGCATTATTTGAACCAGATATCCCTCAAAATACCGCTGCTATTATTAGAACTTGTGCTTGTTTAGGCGCAAAATTAGAGATTATTGAGCCATGTGGTTTTTTGTTAAATGATAAGAGATTTAAAAGAGTTGTAATGGATTACATGGATGAAAAAAATATATCATTCTACAAAAGCTCAGATGATTTTTTTATTAATAAAAAAAATCAGAGAATCATATTGATGACTACTAAAGCGTCTATATCCTACACTCAATTTAAATTTGACATAAATGATACAATTTTATTTGGTCGAGAGAGCTCTGGTGTTCCTGAGGCTTTGCACAAATCAATTAAAGATCGACTAAAAATACCCATGAAAAATGGTAAACGATCTCTTAATATTGCATCATCAGTAGCTATTGTATTGGCTGAGTGTTTAAAACAAACTAAGTTAATCTAACTATGAATCTAGAAATTAAAAAAAATTTGGCAAGTAATTGGTTCAAAACTCTACAGGATGCTATCTGTAATGATATTTCTAAAATAGAAAAAAATAAGGTTAATTTCAAATCTACAAAATGGAAAAGAAATATAAAAAAAGATGAGGGTGGTGGTGAATATAGAATTTTACAAAACGGGAAAGTGTTTGAAAAAGTTGGTGTAAACTTTTCTAAGGTCTATGGAAAATTTCCTAAACAATTTCAAAAAAATATACTTGGGGCTCATAAAGACCCAAGATTTTGGGCCTCTGGTATATCAGTTGTAATGCATATGAAAAATCCGTTAATCCCTGCTATGCATTTCAATACAAGATATATTTGTACTACTCAAGATTGGTTTGGTGGAGGAATGGATGTAACACCCTCAAAAATTGATAAACTTGAAAAAATTGAATTTCATAAAATTCTTAAAAATATGTGTGGCCGTCATAATAAAAATTTTTATAAAAAATATAAGAAATGGTGTGATAATTATTTTTATTTGCCCCATAGAAATGAGTCTAGAGGCATAGGTGGGATTTTCTTTGACTATAAAAAAAATAATTTTGAAGAAGATTTTAAATTTGTGAGAGATGTTGGTGTGACTTTCCAATTAATATTTAATAGGATTATAAAAAAAAAAATTAAAAAAAAGTGGAGTATAAAAGATAAAGAAGCACAATATTTAAAAAGAGGAAGATATGCAGAATTTAATTTATTGTATGATAGAGGCACAAAATTTGGATTACAAACAGGTGGTAACGTTGAAGGAATATTAATGTCAATGCCACCATTAGCAAAATGGAAATAAAATGGATAAAGAACCAATTACACTAAATGGATTGAACAAACTAAAAGAGGAATTAACTTTTTTAAAAGAAAAAAAAAGACCAGAAATTGTAGCTGCAATCGCTGAGGCAAGATCTCATGGAGATTTAAAAGAAAATGCTGAATACCATGCTGCAAAAGAAGAACAGTCTCATAATGAAGGTCGCATTACAGAAATTAATGACATTATTGCGAGAGCTAATGTAATTGATGTAACTAAACTAATTAATGAGGGAAAAGTAATTTTTGGCTCAACTGTATTTTTAGAAAATTTAGATAATGGAGAAATGATAGATTATAAAATAGTAGGCAAAGATGAAGCTGATTTAAAAAAGAAACTTATTTTTTTTCAATCACCAATTGGAAAAGGTCTAATAGGTAAAAGTATAAATGAATTTGTAGAAATTAAAACTCCTGCTGGAGTTAAAAACTTCGAAATTAAGGATGTAAAATATATTTAGTGGTTAACAATATTATAAACTTGTTGATCAGAAATTTTAAAATCGTTATCAACCCACTCTTTCTCAATCTCTTTTAATTTAATCCCAAGCTGTTTGCCCTCAGGAATATTAAATTTTTTCATTAAAATATCTGCACTAATTGGCATTATTGGTGTTTCTTTACTCTCATATTGATCCATCAATTCTAAAAGAATTTGTTCATATTTTTTTGATTTTATTAATCTAAAATTTAAAATATCAACAACAGCTTGTTTCCCCTCATAATAAAAAATTTTATTCATATTATTTTCAAAAAAAGATTGATCATTTATTTTTTCCTTAAAAAAATTGTCAATAATTTTTATTCTTTTTTGGTCTTTTTTTGAAAGTTTATATTTGTATAAAAAGTAATCTACATTATCTGTTTCATCAATAATTAATAAAGCCAAGATAAAAATAAAATCATTATCTTTAAATTTTTCTTTCTTACTGGATGTTAATTTTGAAAAAGTATTTATATTTTTTAGTTCAGGAAAAATAATCTGTATTAATTCTAAACTTTTCTTATCTTTAGATAACTTTTCCAAGTTCTCTAATTTGAGAATTTTTTTTAATTCTCCTAACAGTCTTTCTTTAGATAACTTGCATACACCACCAATGTTTATTTTTAACTTTCTTATGATATCTAAATCATGTGATTTTTTTGAATAATTTAAAAAAAATCTTAAATATCTTAATATCCTTAAATAATCTTCTTTTATTCTTTTTTCTGCATCACCAATAAATTTAATATTTCCTGTTTCTAAATCATTTTTTCCATTATATGGATCAAATAAATTACCTTCTCTATCTGAATAAATTGAATTAATTGTAAAATCTCTCCTTGATGCGTCCAACTTCCAATTTTTTGAAAATTCTACTTTAGCATGCCGTCCATCGGTAGAAATATCTTCTCTTAAAGATGTAATTTCAAAACTATAATTATCTATTACAGCAGTTATTGTTCCATGTTCTATACCAGTTTCGTAATACTTTATATTCTTCTTTTTTAATGCCTCACAAACTTGATTTGGTCTAAGATTAGTCGCTAAATCTATATCGTCTACATTTTCTTTATTTAATATTTTTCGAACACATCCACCGACATATCTTATTTCACTATCAATTGAATAAGAGTTTATTGCCTCAAAAATTTTAATAACAGGTGTTTCATTGGATAAATTTTTAATATTTTTACTTAAATCACCCAGATTATTGTTTCTTAAAAAAATTTTATCTAAAAAGCTTTTCATATTTGGCTGGGGCGCTAGGATTCGAACCTAGGATGCAGGTACCAAAAACCCGTGCCTTACCGCTTGGCTACGCCCCAATATTAAGTTCGTATAACACAAAAAAATAAAATTTATATAGTTTTTGAAGCTATACACCAGTAATTTTTGTATTTTTTTGTAAATTGTTTTTTGGCAAAATCACATCTTTCTTTTGATTGAAAATATGCAACTATTGCAGATCCTGAACCTGTCATTCTGACAAAAACTATATTAGGTAATTTTTCTAAAAACTGTTTTACTGACCTTAATTTAGGATATTCATTTATCGCAACTGATTCTAGCGCATTTTCCATCCTTCTCAAATATTCAAAATCAAACATTTTTTTACTGGGATTTTTAAATTTTTGTTTATTAAATTTTTTTACTTTTGAATAAATTTGTTTAGTTGAACATCCAAAATTAGGTTTCACAATTAGAGTATAAATTTTTTTATTATTATAAAATTTTTTTATTTCATTTTTTGAATTTAAAACAGAATTAGTTGGATTTAGACCCAATATAACGTCTGAACCAATTGATTTTGATATTTCAATAATTTCTTTTTTTTTAACTTTAATAATTTTTTTTTTAACAAAATAATTTAATATGCTAGCAGCATTCATTGAACCACCTCCTAATCCTGCTTTGTTTGGAATTCTTTTATTTATTTTAATTTTAAACTTTTTATTCCGAATTAATTTTTTTTGCTCTAAAATCTCAAACAATTTAGTAATTGTATTATTTTTTCCAATATTACGTGAAAACTTGCCATTGAAGGATATATGATGTTTATCAGATTTTGATGATTTTATCAGGATATCATCATGCAAAGAAACAAACGCTACTAAGCTTTCAATTTGGTGTAAAGCTTCTTTTTTTCCAAGCACATTTAAAGCTAAATTTATTTTAGCATACGATTTAATTTTCTTATAGATCATTTAGGATTTTTTGAGACCATTAATCATCTTATGATTAATATTTTCAATAATTTTTTTATCAGCATCAGTCATTTTCAACACACTTGACCAAAAATATCTAGCTTGAATTTTACGATCAAGTTGCCACAAAATATCTCCGTAATGGTCATTTACAATTGGATCATCAGGCATTAATTCTACTGCTCTTTTTAAAAATTGTTCAGCTTTTACGTATTCATTAATTAAATAATATGCCCATCCAATTGAATCAATAATGTATGGATCATTACTTTTTAGAGAATAAGCTGTTTCTAACATTTCAATAGCTTCACTGATTTTATAATTTCTCTCAAGCCATGAATAAGCAAGATAATTTAAAACATAAGCATCGTCTGAATTAAGTTTCAGTGATAACAATAAATCTTTATCAGCTTTTTCATATTCGCCAATTCTTTCGTAGCTGCCACCTCTTCTATAAAGAAGATCTGATTTTATTTCTAAATCACCAACACTATTAATAATTTTAGTATAATATTTAATTGCTTGCCTATATTCTTTTGAATTTTTATAAAAATTTGCAATATCAAATATCAATTTATTATTTGGTTTCTTTATTTTTTCAAACTTAGATTTTAAATAATCTAGTGATTCTGTTTGATTTTGTTCTTTTGCAATAATTTGTGCCTCTTTTTTTACTCTGTACCAATAATAGAAATAATCTTCTTCTTTAAAATTTTTTAAAGTTTTTTTTGATTTTTCATATTCTCCATTTAAAAATTGGTTTTCAGCTACTAATGATAAATTAAATATAAACTTTGGATTTAAAAAATTTGATAAATTTAAATAAAAATTTGATTTTTCAAAATCATCTTGCGATGAATAAAGATTGGAAACTAAAAATAAAAATTCACTTATTAAATCATTTGGTTTTTTACATGAGAATACGTTTGTAAATTTTTCTGCATAACCATTTTCTATCCAATTCTTTCCTTGGGATAATAATAATGTTGAGTTGATATAATTAATATCATCAGTAATTTCTTTAGCTTCAGCCAGTCTATTATTTTCAATTAAATAACTTAGATAAAAGAATATATATCTGGTGTAATCAGTCTCTGTTTCATTTATTAAATTGGAAAAATATATATCTGAGTTTTGATCATTTAAAAAACATCTTTGAAAAGTTTCAGATATTTCTGATAATCGACCAAAATTTTTTTTTTTATCTAGAAATTTTTTTTCATTAAATACATAAATATATTCTTTTAAACTGTTAAATATCGCTGAATTAAATCTATCTAATTGAACAAGATCATTTATTTTTTTAATGTCATCATATGCTTTTTTTAAATCGTTTTTTTTTAAACTATCTAAAACTATTAGTAAGTATGCATCAAAAAAGTTAGAATTATTCTTGTCTTTATTATTTTTTACAACAGATATTGCTTGAGAAATTTGATTATTCAAAACAAGGGAATTTACATATTTTTTTAAATATGGGTCGTGTTTGTTTAGTAAAATTTTTGATGAATTAAAAAATCTTAGCGCCTCGGTGTTATTTTTATTCTCAAAAGCAACAATGCCTGAGAAATATTTTGATAAATCCTTCGAGTTAAATTCACTAAAACTATTACTTTTAGAATTTATTGGAGTTTGATAGAATAATAATATTACAAGTAAAAATTTTATTTTATTAAAAAACATTTATATACTTTATGACTAAAAAGGGTTTAAATCAAAATGCCAAATACGTTCGTGAAGTAATTAACACAGTAGAACCTGACTTTATTTTTAGTAGTAGTCCCATCAATAGATTAAAAATAATAAGAGATAATGTCGATGATAATCAAAAAAAACATACTAGATTAAAAGAATTAAAAAAAAGAATAAATTCAATTGATAATTGTAATTTAAAAAATAATTCAAAAAATATTGTAATGGGTGAAGGTAATTTAGACAGTCCTATCATGCTAATTGGGGAAGCACCTGGCGAAAGAGAGGACGATTCTGGGAATCCATTCCAGGGTGAAATTGGTAATCTGTTATCTAAAATGCTGCTAGCAATTAATATCAATAAAAAAAAAGTTTATACGACTTACTCAGTTAATTTTAGAGCTCCTGAAGACAGAAAGCCAACAAGTAAAGAGATAAGACGATATTCAATATTTTTAAAAGAGCATATATTAATAATTAATCCAAAAATAATAATTCTTATGGGTAGTACTGCTATGGAAGCCGTTACTGGTTTGAATGAAAAAATCTCGAATGAAAGAGGAAAGTGGAAAGAAATACTTTTAAAAAATGTAACATATCCTTTGATGATAACTTATAGTCCATCTTATTTAATAAGATTTCCAGAAAATAAAAAATATTCTTGGGAAGATTTAAAAAAAATTAAACAAAAGATTCAAGATTTAAAAATTAAGATTTAATGAAAATTATTGCTGGAGTTGATGAAGTTGGTAGAGGAAGTTTAATTGGTCCAGTTTATGCATCAGCTGTAATTTTAAATAAATCTATCAATAAAAAATTATTAAAAGACTCAAAAAAATTATCAAAATCTAAAAGAGAAATTTTAGCAAAATATATAAAACAAAATTCTACATGGTCCATTGGAAGAGCATCTGTTAAAGAGATAGAAAAAATTAATATTCTACAAGCAAGCTTATTAGCAATGCAAAGAGCTATAAAAAAACTAAAAAAAAAACCTTCTCTTATTTTAGTGGATGGAAATAAATTACCTGAAATGAAAAATTACAGTATGAAATCAATAATAAAAGGTGATCAAAAAATACCATCAATTTCTGCAGCATCTATTATTGCTAAAGTTACACGTGATAAGATAATAACCAACTTAGGAAAAAAATTTAAAGGGTATCATTTGGATAAAAATTGTGGATATGGAACTAAACAGCATTTAAAAGCTATTAAAAATTTAGGTATTACAAGTGAACATAGAAAAACTTTTTCACCTATAAACAAAATAAAATAGGTTTCACGTAGAAACACAATATGTAGTTGATAGATAATTTACCTACACAATTCGAATCTAAATAATTCAATCCTAGGTTGACCCAAGAATCTTTTTGGAGTCTAATTAATTTTTACAAATGAATTTAGATCTTAATAATAAATTAATTAATGGTGAAAGCTTGGATGAATTGAAAAAAATTCCCAATGAAACTTTTGATCTAATTTTTGCAGATCCTCCATACAACTTACAATTAAAAAGTGAATTGACTAGACCTGATAGATCTAAAGTAAGCGCAGTAAACGACAAATGGGATAAATTTGAAAGTTTTAAAAAGTATGACGATTTTACATATGCCTGGTTAAGTGAATGTAAAAGAGTTTTAAAGAAAGACGGAGCAATTTGGGTGATTGGAAGTTACCATAATATTTTCAGAATTGGCACTGCAATTCAAAATTTAGGCTTTTGGATTTTAAATGATGTTATTTGGAATAAAAAAAATCCAATGCCAAACTTTAGAGGAACTCGATTTACTAATGCACATGAAACTTTAATTTGGGCCTCTAAATCAGAAAAATCAAAATATACTTTTAACTATCAATCTTTAAAATGCTTAAATGATGATCTTCAAATGAGATCAAATTGGGATCTACCAATTTGTAATGGGTCTGAAAGACTAAAAAAGAATGGTAAAAAGGTTCACTCAACCCAAAAACCTGAGGCTTTACTACATAGAATTTTACTAGCTACCTCAAATAAAAATGATTTAGTTTTGGACCCTTTTTTGGGTTCTGGGACAACAGCAACCGTTGCTAAGAAATTGGGTAGAAATTACTATGGTATAGAAAAAGAAAAAACTTATTTTAAAGCTGCAGAACAAAGATTGAAAATTACCAAACCTATTGAAGATAATTATCTAGATACTCTTCAAAATAACAGGTCCAAACCAAGAATACCTTTTGGCTCATTAGTTGAATTAGGAATTATTAAACCAGGCACTACCATTTTTGATAACAAAAAGAAAATTAGCGCTAAAATAATGGCTGACGGGAGCATAAAACATGCTCAAACTGAAGGCTCAATTCATAAAGTGGCAGCTAAAATACTTGGAGCTGAAAGTTGTAATGGATGGACTTATTGGCATTATAATCTAAATGGTACAGTAGTTCCGATTGATCATTTAAGAAAACGATTAGTCAATAATAGCTAATTATTATAAATTTTTCCCAAGTAAAATTCTAAAAATTTTTTATTTTTCACCAAAACTTTAAGAAAAATATTTCTAACAAATGTGATTAAAGGATTGGATAAATGAAAAGCAAACTGATTAAATTTTGATCTTCTGTTAACCATTTTTGTTTTATTAATTCTATTTTTATAAAAATCTCCTTGTGTATTATTTTCTATACTTTTAAATAATTCATAGGCACCTTCTATTGATTGTGATGCGCCCTGGGCAAATGATGGTGGAAAAGCATAAAAAGCGTCACCAATGAAATGAATATTATCATTCTGTAATTTATGGAAGTTGTTACTCACAAATACTGGAAATATTTTTAATTCTTTTAGATCAATTAAAAAATCTTTGTTTTTTAATGGAAATTTTTCTAATACTTTTCTGATAAATAATTTGTCACCAAATAATGTTTGCTTTTTTTGCTCTTCTTTTGAAAGTGGGTGTTTAATTATAGCTATAAAATTTAGATCTCCATTTGAATTCACTGGATAAATTACATGGTGATAGTTTGAGCCAAAAAATATAGCAATATTTTTGCTATCAATATTTTCAGGGGATTTACTCAAAATACCTCTTACTGCTAATGTGTTATTATATTTAGGTTGAGCTTCATTATTGGAAATAAGACTTTTACTTTTTGAAAAAACCCCATCAGAAATAATTAAATAATCATATTCATAAGACTGACCATTTTCAAAAGAAAGTTTAATTAGTTTGTTTTGTTGATCTATATTTGAAATATTATAACCAGTCTTTATCAAATCTTCCAAATCTGTTTTTAAAAAATTTATCAAAGATGATCTTTTTAAAGTAGTGTATTGACAATTCTCTGAATTAAAATTGGTAATATCCAGTTCACATATTTTATTTAAATTCTCGTTTGAATAAAAATTAATTTTTTCTGGAGTGAATTTTTCATTATTTCTTAATTTATGAAATCCAATTTCATTTAAAAATCTAATACTATTTACTGATAATTGAACGCCATACCCTTCTTCTAAAGCAATTGAAGTTTTTTTTTCGTATAAAGTAATTTGATAATTAGGATTTTTTTTGAACAAATTAGCGATAAATAATCCAGAAATTCCAGCACCGATGATAGCTATTTTCTTCATCAATTTTTTTCTAAATATTTAACAATTTTTTTTGTAAATGTAGGCAGCATGTAATTATCTAATTTTTTCTCATCTATCCAGTAAGGTGATTGAAATTTTCCACTATTTCTAAAGTATTGAATTTTGATATTCATATTCATATTTGATAATTTAAAATTTAAGTTTTCATTAAAATTTTTTGGTTTAGATAGCTCTTCCATTGGAAATATTGTTAAGTTTTTTAAAAAATTGAACTTGGTATTTTTAATTAATAAATATCTTTGATCCTTTTTATAAACTTTTAAAAGAAAATATTTATCTATATTTTTTTTTGTAATTTTTGTTAAATTAAAATTTTTCTTTTGTAACGACTTACACTTATTTGATATAGGACATTGATTGCACAATGGATTTGTTGGTTTACAAACTAATGCCCCTAGTTCCATCAGTGCTTGGGCATAATCACTAGATCTTGATGATATACCAAATATAGATTTTTTTTTAATAAGATTTTCTTTTTGAATATCCGTTACTTTTTTTAAATACAAATATCGTTTTAAAACTCTTTCTATGTTTCCATCTAAGGGTATATATGGTTTGTTAAAACCAATAGCTAAAATTGCACTTGCAGTATAATTTCCTATTCCTGGTAATGACAATAAGTCTTCTAAATTACTAGGTAGTTTTCCATTATAATTTTTTATAATTGCTTGGGCAGTTTTCTTTAAGTTTCTTGCTCTAGAATAATAGCCTAAACCTTCCCAAAGTTTCATGAGTTTTTTATTATTTACTTTTGATAGATTTTTGAGGTTTGGGATTTCTTTTATAAATCTATTAAAATAAGGAATTACGGTTGCAACTTGAGTTTGTTGTAACATAAATTCACTAACTAAAGTGAAATAATGTCTTTTTTGTAAAGTAACATTTTTTCGCCATGGTAATGACCTTTTATTTAAATCATACCAATTAAGAATTTTTTTTGTTATTAATTGTTCTTTCATATGCAATTTAAAAAATATACTAAGCAGAGAAATGGAAGCATTCAAGGCCTAAGATCTTTTAAAGACACTTTGCCAAAAAATATTAAAAAGGTCATCAATAAAAAAGGTCATATTTATTCTGAAACTCTCAATAATTGGAAATACATTGTTGGTGATAATTTATTTAAGATTTGTTATCCAAAATCATTTAAAAATTCTAACAAATTTGGAGTAAGTACTTTATTAATAATGGTAAAAAGAGGTCATGAAGTTGATTTGGAATATTCAAAAAAGATAATTATGGATAAAATGAATAGTTTTTTTGGTCATACGGTGGTTGAAAAACTAAAATTTACAAGTTTTGATGATGAAAAAAAAATTATGTCAAAAAATAATAATCAGTATGAAAATGTGACAAATAATAAATTTCAAATAAAAATTAATAATGTTAAAAATGAAAAGATTAAAAAAGCTTTATTAGAATTTACAAAAGTGTTTAAAGAAAAATGAAAAAAATATTTCTTGTTTATGTTTTATTTTTTATTTCACTAACGGGAGCTAGTGCAGACTCAAAAAGGATAATTTCTGGGAATGATGACGCTAAAATAACAATAATTGCTTATGAGTCTTTAACTTGTAGTCATTGTGCTGATTTTCATAAAAAAGTTTATCCTATACTTAAAAAAGAATATATTGATACTGGCCTAGCTAAAATAGAATTTAGACATTTTCCATTGGATATGGCCGCTCTCAATGCTTCTAAAATTGCGCAGTGTAAAAAAGATCAAAGTTTAAAAATTTTAGAAAGCTTGTATTCAAATCAACAAGCTTGGGTAAAAGGAAGTACAATCAATGATATTAATAATAATTTGAAAATATTTCTTGAAAAAGAAGGCTTCAATTTAAATTTTGAAAAATGCATTAATAATAAGGAAATTGAAGATTTTGTTTTAAATGATCGAATCGAAGGAGCTAAAAATTTTAAAATAAATGCTACTCCTACGATAATTATTAATAACAAAAAGTTTGAAAAATCTCTTAATTACAAAAATTTAAAAAAATCTTTGGAAAAACTGATATAAGTTACCCTATGGAGTTTAAAAAAATCCAACTTAATGGGTTTAAGTCATTTGCAGATAAAACCAACTTTTTAATTGAAGATGGTTTGACTGGAATAGTTGGACCAAACGGCTGCGGAAAATCAAATATAGTAGAATCGTTAAGATGGGTGATGGGTGAAACTTCAGCCAAAAGTATGAGAGGATCTGGAATGGAAGATGTAATATTTTCAGGGACATCAAATAAACCCTCTAAAAATATTGCCGAAGTATCTGTTACGGTTGAAAATCAAAATAATGAGGGACCAATACAATTCAGAGAGCTTGATGAAGTTAATGTACGAAGAAAAATAGAAAAAGATAAAGGCTCAAAATTTTATATAAATGACAAAGAAGTAAGGGCAAGAGATGCACAAATGTTTTTTGCTGATCTTTCAACTGGTGCTCATTCACCTTCAATGATAAGTCAAGGTCGAATTGGCGCATTAGTAACTGCAAAACCAACTGATAGAAGAGCAATTTTAGAAGAAGCAGCAGGGATATCAGGTTTGCATGTTAGAAGACATGAGGCCGAATTAAGACTCAGCGCTGCAGAAAACAATTTAAAGAGAGCAGACGAACTAAGACGACAACAAGAAAAACAGCTAGCCAATCTCCAAAAACAAGCTGAGGAAGCTACAAAATATAAAAGCATATCTGATGAAATTAAAAAAATAGAGGCAGGCTTATATTATTTAAAATTATTAGATATAGATAAAGAAATTAGGGTTGAAAATGAAATTAATACTGAAGCCGAAGAGGAAGTTGGTGGTTTCAATAATAAAATTACTGAACTAGAAAATTTAATTAAATCTGAGACAGATAAAATTACACCTTTGAGAGAAAGAAATATTGAAAATCTATCAAAAATACAAAGGCTTAATTTAGAACTTCAAAGTTTAGATGAAGAAAACACAAGAATTCAAGATGAGATAGAGAATACCAAAAAATCTCTTCAAACATTTGATGATGACATTAATAGGGAAAAAGGAATTGTTATTGATGCGAACTCTAATGAAAAAAGACTAAAAGAGGAAAAAAATGAACTAATTGAAATTGATTCTAAATATTACGAAACTGAAAAAAAATCTAACGCAGATTTAAACAGCGCTAAAAGTAGATTAAAATTGGAAATAGATAAAGTTAAAGAATTAATAAACCTACAAAAAAAAGAGGAGGCTATAAATTTTCTTGAAAACTGTAAATTATTTATTGAAGAGTATGCAGAGAGCTTCAGCAAAAATCAAAGTATAAAAAAAGAATCGATTAAAAGAAATGAAAGGATTAACATCATAGATAAAGAAATAGAAAGCTGGAAAAATCTACTGTCGAATTCTGAAAAAATGCTAACTGAATTAAGTGAACGAAAAAGTAAATTAAGTATACAATTAGATAAATTAGACAATCAACCAAAATTACAAGCTGAAAAAAAAGGAAAAATTTCTGAGGGTCTAAGAATTTCTGAGCAGGAAAAAAAAGAAAATGAAAATATAATAAATTTAACAGATGAAAAAATAGAGTCACTAAGGTCTAAATTAAATGAAATTCAAGAGCAATCTATTCAAATTAGGGAACGTAAAGCAAGTTCTGGTGCAACAATAGAAGGACTTAAGAAAAGAAAAAGTGATTTGGTTGACAGAATTTATTCAGAATTAAATTTGACGGAAGATAATATATTGGAAAATTCAAACTTATTTGGGAAAGAAGAGCTTCCAGACGCAGTGAATCAAGAAGATATATTAGATAGAAAGAAGCAAGAGAGAGAAAAACTAGGTTCTGTTAATTTGAAAGCTGATGAAGAAACAAACAAATATGAACTTGAAATAAAAAAAATGGAGCAAGATCGAGAGGATCTAGTCACAGCGATAATTAAATTAAAGGATAGTATTGGTGAATTAAATCAAAAAGGCAGGGAAAGATTAATTGAAGCATTTGATAAAGTGAATAGAAAGTTTAATGAAGTTTATACAAAATTATTTAATGGAGGAAATGCAAAACTTGAATTGGTTGACTCTGATGATCCGCTAGAAGCAGGTTTAGAAATGTTGGTAAGTCCACCTGGTAAAAGGCTTCAATCCATAACTTTATTATCTGGAGGTGAACAAGCATTAACCGCATTATCTCTAATTTTTGCAGTCTTTTTAACTAATCCGTCCCCTATCTGTGTTCTTGACGAAGTTGATGCTCCATTGGACGATGCAAATGTAACGAGATTTTGTAGTCTGCTTGAAGAACTTATAAAAATCACAAATACAAAATTTATAATTGTTACT
>QCMO01000012.1 GCA_003213695.1 Pelagibacteraceae bacterium AG-422-C23
AAATACAATACCATATAATAATCCAAGATATTTCGTTCCAAACATATGAGCTACAATACCACTGGTAGCTGGAACAGTTGAAAGCCATAAGAAACCAAAGCTAGCTCCAAATAAAAATGCACTGACATTGCTAGCGGGCGTAAAAATAAACAGAATAATAGAAATTCCTCTGAGAAAATAGATACCACTAAGAATAATCTTTTTACTCATTTTTGCTGAAAGATATCCACTTAACAATGAACCAAAAATATTGAATAAACCAATTAACGATAAAATTGCAGCTGCAGTCCAATCTTCTAATCCTCTATCAATAACGTATTTAGGTACGTGAGTTCCAACCAAAGTAATATGAAAACCACAAACAAAAAATCCTGATACGAGTAATATATAGCTTTTAGTTTTGAACGCTTCTGCAAGAGCTTCTTTAAATGATTGGTCAGTTTTTTTTTCTACACTTTCATTTTCAGATGGAGATCTTACAAAATAAGCAGCAACAATCCCTGTTAGTAAAAAAAGTGAAAAGATGAATATAGTATGATTCCAACCAAACTCATTAATAGAATAATTTGTAAAAATTGGAGAAAGAAAATAACCAAAAGAACCAAGTGCTGTTACAAAACTCATAGCAATAGTTCTTGTTGATAATGGAAAATGTTTGCCAACAACTGACATTGGAATACTTATTGCTGTACCACCGAGACCAATTCCAATTAATAAACCCATATGGATTTGAAAAAAAATGCCAGTGTTAGGGCCAGTGTATAAAAAATATATTCCAAGTGTATAAAATATAAACGCAGAAATTATAGCAATGTGACCACCATATCGATCAGCGATTGCTCCAAAAATGGGACCCGTCAAACCCCACATTAACATTTGTATCCCGATTGCAAAACCAAATGCAGTATTACTGATATTCAAGCTTTCGTTAAAATCCACAAAAAATAATCCAAAAGTTTGCCTTACTCCTAGTGAAATTAAAACAACAAAGCATGCTGCAAGCAAAGTTACTATTGCAGTTTTAGATTTAAAAAAGTTTTCTGATATCATTTTAAATGTCTTAATGCTTGTTTTATATCTGCAATTAAGTCATTTGGGTCTTCAAGACCTATATGTAATCTCACAAGATGTTCGTCCTTTGCTAAATCCAAGTATTTTCTGTTTCCTGTTTCTCTAAATTCCTGGTGTAACGCTAAACTTTCAAAACCTCCCCAGCTATAACCATATCCAAATAGATTAAGTGAATTAACAAATTTTCTTACAGAATTAATATTTTTTGATTTTATTTTTAAACCCATTAAACCTGAAGCACCCGAGTAATATTTTTTCCACATTTTAAAATTTTCAGAGTTTTTTTTAAAAGGATATAATAATTTAAATTTTTTGTTTTTTGATAAAAATTGAGCAACTTTTTTTGCATTTTCTCTATGACGGTCTAATCTAACGTCAAGGGTTCGTAATCCACGAGTAATTAAATAAGCATCATCAGGCCCCAATCTTAGACCTGTAATTCTTTCAGCGTTATAAACTTTTTGAAAAACTTTTTTACTTACCGCTAAACTTCCGCCCATAACATCTGAATGTCCAGAATAATATTTAGTAGCTGACACAATAGACATATCAAAGCCTAGTTTTATTGGTTTTAAAAAATATGGAGTTCCCCATGTATTATCGATTGCTGTCAAAATTTTATTTTTTTTCGCTATAGAAAGAATTTTTCCAAGATCCTGAAAATCAAATGTATTACTTCCAGGGTTTTCAACAAATATTAATTTTGTTTTTTTTGTAACATTTTTTTCTAATGTTTTTAAATCTTTTGGATTATAAAAAATTGTTTTAATATCAAATTCTTTTAAAAATTTTTCAGTCAACAATCTTGTTGGACTATAGACTGGGTCTGCAACTATAATTTCATCACCAGGACGGGTAACACTAAATATTGCTAAAAAAACAGCACCAAATCCAGTAGGTGTTGTAAATACATGATAACTATCCTCAAGTTTAGTAAGTATTTTTTGTAGTATGTAAGTTGTTGAAGTTCCTTGTCTACCATAATCATAATGGCCACCTATTGGATTTTTTTGAGCTTTTGCTTGAGTCTTTCTTATATCCTGCATTGACTTAAAAATAATGGTTGATGCCCTTACAACTGGTGGATTAACAGACTGATTATGAAAGTCTTTTGCTGTATGTTTTAAAAATGTTTTAAAAGATTTTGACATAAAAAAATTGATAACTTTAAAAGACAATGCTATATCCCAAGCATAATTTCAATTAAATTATAACAAAAGGAAATAATGGGTTACCCAAAAAAACATAGAGGTCGAAGAAAAATGGGCTCAAAAAAAAGAAGAGCCAGAAAAAAGAATAAGAAAAAATAGTTTATTCTTTAATCCAGCCTCCTCCCAAAACCTTATACCCTAATTGATCTTTATCATAAAATACGCATGCTTGCCCTGGGGATATGCCATCTTCAAAATTTTCAAGATTTACTATTGCATCATTTTGATCATTAAAATTTACTTTTGCTTCTAATAATTTTCCTGTCGACCTAACTTTAACATAAATTTTTTTTTCAAAAATAGATTTTTCAGTTAAAAGATTTATATCTTTTAGCAAAATATTTTTTTTACCTAAATTTTCCTTTGGACCTACAATAATCTCATTATTTGATGAATCTATTTTTAAAACATATAGCGCTTCCTTATCTGAAACTTTAATTCCTTTTCTTTGCCCAATTGTAAAATTTATAATTCCATCATGTACGCCTATTACTTTTCCCTCTAAATTTTTTATATTTCCTTTTTGAAATGAGTCAGGTCTAAATTTTTGAATTACTGATGCATAGTTGCCATTAGGTACAAAACATATATCTTGGCTATCTGGTTTATCAGCTACATTTAAATCTAAGTTTTTTGCAATATCTCTAGTTTCATTTTTCATCAAGCCACCTAATGGAAATCTTAAATAATTTAGTTGTTCCTGTGTTGTGTTAAATAAAAAATAACTTTGATCTCTGTTCTCATCAATAGCTCTATACATATTCGTTGTGTTATTATCAGTTATGCTTTTCACATAATGACCAGTTATTAATGCGTCAGCCATTAAATCTTTTGACACATCGAATAAATCTTTAAATTTAACTGTTTGATTACATTGTACACAAGGTATTGGAGTTTCACCTTTTAAATAACTTTCAACGAAATTATCTATTACACCTTGTTTAAATTTATTTTGATAATATAAAATTTTATGTTCAATATCTAATTTATGTGCAACTCTTTTTGCATCCATGATATCTTGACCAGAGCAACATTGTTTTGAATCTGCAACCTCTTTACCATCGTCATAAAGTTTTAGAGTTATACCTATGACATTATAACCTTCTTTTTTCATCATACCTGCTACAGTCGAAGAATCTACTCCCCCAGACATAGCTACTACTACAGTAGTATCTGTAGGTCTTTTATTTAATCCAATAGAATTTAATTCATTATTCATTTGATGGTATTTATACTTATTTCTAATATAAATTAAATTAAATGATTTTAGATTTTGAACCAGGTGACAAAGTGCTAAATCCTCTTAATAAAGATTGGGGAATTGGGCAGGTACAATCAATTATTAAAGGTAAAGTAACTGTAAATTTTGAAAATGTTGGAAAAAAAGTGATAAATGCAAAAAATATAGAATTAGTAAAAATTAATGAATAATTTAGATATAAAAAAAATTATTGAAAATTTAGTAGAAACTTTTTTACATGCTGGCCATGTATCTCTTGAACTAAGAAACAAAGGTCTAATAAAAAAAATAAAATCTGATAACACTCCTGTAAGTAATGGTGATTTGGAAGTTAATGAAATTATCACAAAAAAAATAAAAGAAATAACACCTCACATACCAATTATTTCAGAGGAAACTTCAGAAAATAAATCTGTGGTTGGCTTAAAAGATTTTTGGTTAGTTGATCCGATTGATGGCACCTATGATTATATTAATGATTTAGATGAGTTCACAATTAATGCTGGTTTAATTATAAATAAGAGTCCTGTAGGCGGTTTAATTTATGCGCCTTCAAAAAAAAGAATGTTTTATTCTTATGGAGAAAATTGCGCATTTGAAATAGTAAATGGAAAAATTGAAAAACTAAGCTGTTCTAAAAGTTTTAATAAAAATGAAATAAAATTTGTATCTTATTCAAACAAAATAAAACCCGAAATAGAAAAAATTCATAAAAAATTAAATGTAAAAAAATTTGTTAGAATGAAAAGTTCTTTAAAGTTTTGTGTAATTGCAGCCGGAGAGTTTGATGGTTACGTGGCGGAACCAAGAGCCTGTGAATGGGATATTGCAGCTGGTCATGCAATTTTAAAACATGCAGGAGGTTCAGTCACAGATTTTGATAATAAAGAAATAAAGTACGGAAAGAAAGACTTTAAAAATCCAAGTATTATTTTAAAAAGCAAAAATATAATTTGATGGATGAACAATTAAGAATAATATTAATAATTATAGTATCAGTTTCTATTTTTGGATTATTGATCTTTGTTTTTGTTAAAAACTATATAAAGAGTAAAATTAATATTTTAGTAAAAAGAGAAAAAGATAAGAAATTAAAGTAATTTTATTATCTTTATATAATCATCTTTATCTAAATTCATAACTTTTTTTGAAGTTTCAAAATCAAATCCGTTTCTTGCCAATAAAGAAATATCTTTTTTATAAAATAAGGGTCTATTGTCCTCTGTTCTTGCTGGTCCAATTCTTTTTTTTTTGCAAACTTTGATTGCGGAAAAGAAATCTTGATCAGAATTATTATCTTGAATTTTAAATACTGTTTCTTTAATGAATTCATCCTTTATTCCTTTACTAAAAAGATAGCTTCTTATTTTGTTAATAGAATTACCTCTCTGAATCATATTTTTGGCTTTGCTCTCTGAATAGAATTTATCATTTATAAACTTACTTTTCTCTAAATCTAATAAAACAACATCAATTAGATCATTAATATCTTGTTTTTTAACATTTAACGCTGAAGCTTTAATATATTTCTTTAATAAATAAGTTTTAAGTTGTTGTTTTGAAGGTGCATATTTTTCAACGTAAGCTAATGCAAAATTTCTCATTTCCTCAACAGTTACTTGTAATGTTTTTTTTTTATTTCTTATAGGAATCATGGTTAGATTTAATATAATATATTTTGAAATGATCGAACAAATTTATAATTATTTTACTATAGAAATGCTCTATTATTGGATAAATTTTGGCGTACTTCCATTTTGGCTTATGCTAATTTTTTTTCCACAATCTTATATATGTAAATATTTTGTAACATCTATATTTCCTATTTTTATTCTGAGTGGTGTTTATATATTCTTACTTTATAAATCTTATTTAAGTTCTTATGATTTTATAACAAATTTTAATCTTTATTTAGGTATTAACGATGTTTCAGAACTTTTTAGTGATAAAACATTTTTGATAATGTTTTGGTTGCATTTTATTTCTATCAACCTTTTTACTGGTGGATGGATTGTCAAAGACTCTCAAAAATTTTCAATTAATAAATTACTATTAATTATTCCACTAATTTTAACTTATTTAATAGGTCCTTTAGGTTTATTTATCTATTGGTTAATCAGAATATTTCATGCAAAAAGTATAAGTTTATATGACTAAATCAATCGAATTTTATTTTGATTTTATAAGTCCATATTCTTTTTTAGCATACAAAAGACTCGACCGTTTGAATAAAGAAAATCATATTAATATTATATATAAGCCAATCTTATTAGGCGGACTTCATAAGCTTGGGGGAATAACAGCACCTGCTTTTAATGAACGTAAAATGAAAAATATGAAAAATGATTGTCAGTTAGTTTCAATGAAAAATGATATTGAGTTTATATGGAATTCAAAATTTCCAATTAATTCTTTATACCTTATGCGTGGTTACATCGCCATAGATGACAAATACAAAAAAAAATTTTTTAAAATCTGCTTTGATTGTTATTGGAAAAATAATATTGATATTTCCAAAGAAAAAAACGTTGATCAAATTTTAGAGGATGTAGGTTTAGAAAAAGAATTATTCTACCAAAATATTCAAAAATTAGAAATAAAAGATGAATTAAAAAAATTAACAGATAAAGCTTTTAAAAAAGATATTTTTGGTGCACCAACGTTTGTAGTAAATAACAAAATTTTTTGGGGACAAGATCGATTAGATTATGCGTTAGATGAGTACAATTCTTAAATAATTTTAAATTTACTTTGTCTCAAAGCTCCAAAACCACCATCAATGTGAGAGACTTTTTTAAATCCCATTTCTTTTAATGATTTTGCAGCTAAAGCAGATCTCAAACCGCCAGCGCAAAATAAAACCATTTCTTTGTTAAGATCTAATTTACCATCTTTAAAATATCCACTATCTGGGTCTAACCAAAATTCGAGCATCCCACGAGGTATATGATTTGCACCCTCTATCTGACCCTCTTTTTGAAGTTCTCTAATATCTCTAATATCAATTAAATTACATTGTTTATCATTAAACATTTTGTGAGCTTCATCAGTAGAGATCGTTTTTATTTCTTTCAGTGCCTCTGAAACTAGGGTTTGAGATGATTTAATTGTCATAATGATGTAAATATTTATACCATAGAATTAAAAAGTATGAAAAAAATTTTCATTAAATTAATTAAAAAATTAGGCTTTGAAATTATTGATCAAAATAAATTTTTATCACCTACACTTGATAAAAAACTTAATGAAGACCTATCAATATTTAATGAAAAATCTATTATTTTACCTTTAGGTGAAGTTAAAATTAAAAGAAAAGTAAAATCTGTTTTAATTATACTTAGAATTAATACAGATATAGAAATTTGGGATCAAAATAAAAAAAGATTGTTCGAAAAGCCAAAAATAGAATATACAACTAGATCAATAAACTCTTTGATAAAATCAATCAATTTCTGCCAAAACAAATATTCAGATTTGAAAATAAAGATGATAATTGTTGATGATAATTCTAAAAAAGAAAACTTGGATAGAATAAAAGATTTAACAAATAAAAAAAATATTGAAATTATCTCTCTTGATCAAGAAAAATTCAAAAATATAATCAAAGAACAGAAATCAAAAGAAACTTTTTCTAATTTAGCGAGTTTATTACAAAGTTTTAATATTGGAAAAGAACAAGCTGATGATTTAGTTTTTTTTATTGAAGATGATTATCTTCATTTTGAGTCAATGCTAGAAGAAATGATAGCAACATACGAGCGAATAACCTCTCAAGTTGGAAATGATATTTTTATGTGTCCAGCTGATTACCCTTACCTTTATATGAATAATGAAAAAACTAATATATTAATTGGAAATAAAAGACATTGGAGAACTGTTAATAAAACACTTTGTACGTTTATGACAAGTAGGAATTTGATGTTAAAATATTGGAAAAATTTTCAAAAAACTTGTTTAGATCGAAATAATCCTTTCGAAAAACATCTCAACGAGATCTATGAGAAAGAAATATGTATTTCACCAATTAAAAGTTTATCCTTACATTTAACAAATGTAAATTCAAGTTATGGCTTAGCACCATTTATTGATTACAAAAAAATGTGGGATGAAAATAAGTAAAAGCCCCCTTAAAGAAGAGGGCTTTTTTGTTAAACTAACTAGAGGAAGTAAAAATTTTTAAGGGACCCTCCGATGAGTAACGTTGCGGATACACAGAGGCGAAGGATCCCTTTATTGTTAACAATTAGTCACGTATTGCATATGCAATAACGCCTGTTTCAGTTACGTCAGTACCTTTGGTTTCACCTTCTTTACTTAACCTTAGGCCTATAGTTGCTTTCATAATGCTAAATACTATGTAAGCGACTATAAATACAAATACGTTTACTGCTAAAACACCTATTAACTGCGAACTAAAATTTGCACCTGAATTTGTAGCTGGAACTATTAATGTTCCCCAAATACCTGCAAACAAGTGTGCCGGTATTGCACCTACTACATCATCAATTTTAAGTGAGAATAATAGTTTTGTACCATAAACTACAATTAAACCACCTACTGCACCAATTAAAATCGCTGCTAAAGGCGATGGAGCTAATGGTTCAGCTGTAACAGCAACTAATCCACCAATACATCCATTTAACATTTGAATTACATCTGTTTTACCAAAATGCAATCTTGTTATAATAGCAGCACCCATTACTCCTCCGGCACCTGCTAAGAATGTATTCATAAAGATAGTTGATACAGCAATAGCATCAACAGCAGTTCCCATAGCTAACTGTGAACCACCATTAAAACCAAACCAACCTAACCATAAAATAAATACTCCAATTGTAACTAATGGAATTGATGATGCTGCAAATGGCTTAAGTGGAGCTGGAGCACCAGACTTTGTAAATCTTCCAAGTCTAGGACCAATAATTATTGCACCAGCTAAAGCAGCTGCACCACCAGTTGAGTGTACTAAAGTTGAACCTGCAAAATCAGAAAAACCTAATTCTGCTAACCAGCCTCCACCCCACTGCCAACCCATTACAATCGGATAAATAATTCCTGATAGGATTGCAGCAAATACGAAGAATGGCCATAATTTAATTCTTTCAGCCATTGTTCCTGATACAATAGAGACTGTCGTTGCACAAAATACCATTTGGAAATACCAATCTGAACCATCTGAATAACCTGTGTCTACTGCACTAGCATCAGACCATGGTATAAATTTTCCAATATATCCTCCTTCTGGAATACCATAGGCTAAATTATAACCTACCATCCAGAACATAATTCCCGCAATTGAAAATAAACCTATATTCTTTGCACAAATTACGGATACACTTTTTGATGTAACCATTCCAGATTCTAACATTGCAAAACCTGCAGCCATAAACATGACTAGGAAACCACAAATTAAGAATAATAAGGTATTAAATATAAAACCTACTTCAGCAGAAACTGTTGTCTCTGCCATACCAGCACTACTCATGTTTAATAAGAAAATTAAACTAATAAGTGGTGCACTTATTTTTTTAAATAATTTAGTCATAAGACCTCCCTGTTAAAGAAACCTTTTATATTTTTTAAATTTTTAAAAACTATCGCTGATTAGGAAAATTGGGTATGCAGTATTTGCATATAGAAACAGCCTCAACGCATTTTATGCATTAAGGCTGTTTAAAAATATTATTTATTAAATACTTCTTTTAAAGCTTTTGCAGGTAAGAATTTAACCTTTTGTGATGCAGCAATTTGAATCTGCTCACCAGTTCTAGGATTTCTTCCAACTCTAGCTTTTCTTTTAGCTACTTTATATGTACCAAATCCAGCAATTTTAACTGAATCATCTGCTTTTAAAGCATCTAAAATAGTGTTGGTAATTGTGTCAAAAGTTCTTTCAGCATCTGCTTTGCTCAAGTTTAAAGCCCCTGAAAGTTTGACAACTAATTGTTTTTTGTTCATTTTAGCTCCGGTTTTATTAGGTTAATTACCATCTTTGTCAAAAGTGTTGATAAATCAAGACTTTTTTAGTTAATTGATAAAAGTTATACACAATATGTTGTGTAATCTTAAATAAGTGTTGATTTTACTGACTTTTTTATTTTTCTTCAATATGACTATTTAAATAAACCAAGATCTTTTAAGTCATTAAATGTTGTAAAGAACATTAAAGATAACAACAAAAACAAACCGATTCGAAAAAAACCTTCTTGAGTTTTTTGTGATAACGGACGACCTAAAACTTTTTCAAAAGCATAAAACATTAAATGTCCTCCATCTAACATTGGAATTGGGAATAAATTAATTAAACCTAGACTTATTGAAATATATGCCATCATGCTAATAAAGGCTAAAACCCCAAATTCAGCAACTTGGCCAGAAATTTTAGCTATTCTTATTGGTCCACCTAATTGAGAGGTATCTGCTTTTCCGAATATCATAGCTCCGATATATTTTAATGAAGAGATACTCACGAAATAAACCTCATTTGCTGCATGAAATATAGCTTGAGTTGGGCCTAGTTTTACATGATTAATTTGGTTATTGTAAGCACCAAGCTTTATACCAACTATTCGTTTATTTATTTTATTTCCTAAACTATCTTCACCAAGAACCGTATTAGGTTTTATCTTTAGTGTTAATTCATCATAAGAACGTTTTACTTTAAAATCAATAATATCATCAGTAGACATGGTGATATATTTAGAAACCTCCATAATACTTTTAACTTTATTACCGTCTATTTCTAAGATAATGTCATTTTGTTTTAGTCCACCAACCATTGCGGGACTATCTTTTTGAACTTCGTTAATAACTGCAGGAGTAAAATCTTTACCAACAAATGTATATATTGAAAAAAATATTACTAAAGCTAGCAAAAAATTAGCTAAAGGACCTCCAAATACAATCAAAACTCTTTGATATAAAGGTTTTAAAACAAATAATTTTTTTCTATCTTCTTCATTGTATTTTTGAATAATTTTTTCTTGATCTGCTTGAGAAAAAACATTTCTATCACCGTAAAATTTTACATAACCACCTAAAGGAATCCAACATATTTTCCACCTAGTGCCAGATTTATCATTCCATCCAAAAATTTCTTGACCAAATCCAATAGAAAAATCTGTTACACCTACACCATATTTTTTTGCAAAATAATAATGTCCATATTCGTGAATAAATACAACAACAAGTATCAGTATTATAAAAGGTAATATGTAACTTAACATCAAATAATTAATTATTCTTAATATTATCTAACCAATTTTTCAACTCAACCATTCTTTGTGTCTTATTTGACACGGATATTTCTTCTTTAATTAAAGATATGTGATTTTTGACTTGTTCCTCATTTTCAAATGCTTTTCTATTTTTAATTAATTTTTCTTTTCTAAATTCAATTAAACTAATCATTTTTTCATAGGTAATTTCTGGATGATACTGTAAACCCCATATTTTTGTGTTACCAACTTGAAAAAATAAACTTTGAATCTTATTAATTTTATTTGAAGCTAAACAAATCGCATTTATGGGCAAAGTCACAACTTCATCAAAATTAAATGCAGGAGAGTTAAATTTATCAATTTTATTTTTATAAATTGGATGATTTGAACCATCTACACTCATTGTAATTTCATTGGCAATTCCAATATTCGAATTTACAGATTTTTTTACTTCTCCGCCAGCAGCAGTTACAGCAACCTGCATTCCCCAACAAATAGCTAAAATATTTTTTACTTTTTTTTGACACTCTCTCATAAATTCAATTTGTCTTTGAATTTCTGGAGTGTTGTTATAAATATTAAGACTACTTCCTCCCCAGATTAAACCATCATAATTTGAAAGTTTTTCTTTTACTGAATTTAAATTCATATCTGAAGACGGATTCACAACATCAAAATTTAAATCATTAGTAAAATGATTTAAACTGTCTCTTAAACTTTCAGTATGAGTCTGAATTCCAACCTCAGAGAAATTTTGATTTTCTTCTTTTAAATTTCCTTCAACAATTAAGATATTATAATTACTCATTGAATAATTTTCCTGTCATGCTGTATTGGTATAAAGTTTTCATATCACTTATCGTTAATTTTTTCGGATTTCCTCCAGTTGAGGGATCATTTAAAGCCATTTGCGATAGCCGGTCTAATTCAAAATCTTTCTCATTAATTAAATCAGAAAGTTTGTGTGGTATATCCAGTTTTTTTCTCAAATCTAAGATCCATTTTAAAAAACCGTTAAAAGTTTTTTCCTCAATTTCTAAATATTCACAAACTTTAATAATCTTATTTTCAATCATATCTTTATTAAATGTTAAAACATAAGGCATAAATATAGCATTTGATAAGCCATGATGGATATTGTTTAAAGCATTTACTGGATGGCTCAAAGAATGTATTGCTCCTAATCCTTTTTGAAAAGCAGTAGAACCCATGCTTGCGGCAGTCAGCATATTCATTCTTGCTTCTACATTTGATCCATTATTAACTGCTTCTAATAGCCATTTTTTTATTAACTTCATTCCCTCTAAAGCTATTCCATCAGCCATCGGATGAAAACCTGGTGCACAATAGGCTTCTAAGTTATGTGCCAAAGCATCCATCCCAGTTGCTGCTGTGATTTTTGCCGGAAGTTCAACAGTTAATAGAGGGTCTAAAATTACAATTGAAGGTAAAAATTTTGGATGAAAGATAATATTTTTAACTCCAGTCTCCTCATTTAAAATTACTGAAGCTCTACCAGTTTCTGATCCTGTACCAGCAGTAGTTGGAACAGCAATGATTGGTGCAATAAAATCAGAATTAGCTTTTGTCCAATTATCTCCAATGTCTACAAAATCCCATATTGGTAATTTTTGACCAGACATAAATGCAATAGCTTTACCAACATCCAACCCACTTCCACCTCCAAATGCAATTACACCGTCACAATTTTTTTTTTTATAAAAACTGACTCCTTCTATTACATTTGTTCCAGTAGGGTTACCTTTAACATTTGAATAAACTTCAGTTGTAACATTTAAATTTTCTAAAGTTTTTTTAACAATTTCTGAATTAACCAAGTCGCTATCAGTAACTAATAATGGTTTTTTTATATTTAATGTTTTGCAAGCTAAACTAATATCTTTAATTCTATTTTCACCAACCCACATTGTTGTTGGATAATTCCAATTAAATTTATTCATTTATTTAAATTGATTGTTTTTTAATTAATTCTTCTATCTCTTTTATCATAATTTGAGGAGATTTCATTGATGGATATATTTTTTGAGCTTTCTCGTAGCTCATAATCGCTTTTTCATAATTTTTTAGTTGTATGTTGACCAGACCTTGTCCAGCAAGAGCGCCGAAATGTCTTTTTTCAAGCTTTAATACTTTGTCAATATCATCTTGTGATTTTTGAAATTCCCCCAATAAATATAATACGGTTGCTCGTTTATTCCACGCCTCAGCCCAGTAAGGATCAAGTTCTATTACTTTAGTAAATACATTTACTGCTTCTCTTAATTGATTGTTTTTTACTAATTCAGAACCTTTGTTTAACATCACTGTAAGTTGTTTTTTTTTAGGGTGAGTGCTCCAAATTTTCCAGATTTTTTGCTCTGTCTCAAAAGATAAAGTTGCATTATCTTTTTGTAATTCCTTAAAAAGTTTATCAAGTTGGTTTTTTCTTTCATCTGCCTCAACCTGAGAAAGTCCTAAAGATAATAAAAACAATATAAGAAAAAAAAATTTATTTTTCATTTAAACTTTCTTATTTTAGTATCTAAAGACATTAAGATCATTTCAAATTTTAATTTTGGGAATTTTTTTTAATCATTTTTTTTAGTTTTTTCTTTTTAAGATAATTATAAACCAATGGCTGAAATCTTGGATCGATACATGACAAAACCATTGCCTTAAATTTACTTTTCATACAAATCTAATTAATTATTTTTTAATAACTTTATACTCAAAATTTTGAGTTGTTTCATTTACTTGAATAAGATTAGCGCCATTTCTTGAATGAAATTTAGTAGCCATATCAGTTAGAGGGGATAAGGTTATTAATCTATTGAGGTGGTTAGAGTTTTTAATCTTTTTAAAAACTTCTTTTACAATCAATTTTCCACCACCCTTTTTTTTGGACCAAACTGTATATGCTATAGCTATTTGACCAACATTTTGATCCCTTTGTGCACTTTGTAAAAACGCATCATGACTAAGCTTATCCAGTTCCTCAACATTTTTTGGAATTTCATTTGTATATGCAAAACACATAACCGCATGGATTTCTCCCATATATCTTACTCCATAAATTTTTCTTCCATAACTTCTTCTAAAAACATTGTCTAATTCGGGCCTTACAGGATCTTCGTTAGTATTGCATTCTTTGAGTTCTACTAATTCTGCCCCTTTAATCCATTCAAACAAATTATCAATATTCTTTGAGATAATTTGTTTATTTTTTCTAATTCTTGCTTTTATTCTAGGTTTAAATTTTTTTTCTAATTTCATTTTTCTAAAGATTTTAAAAGTTTTGAGCCTAAAGGACTAATTGGTGTTTGAAATATTATCTTTTTTTTTGTCTTATCCTTCACTAGTTTTAACAATTTTTTAGCAATTCCTTTTTTTCTAAAAATTGGGTTAACGAAAATATATTCAACCTCTCCACTTTTATTAAACCTCACAAACCCTATAGTGGTATTTAAATTTTTAAGTGTAAAAACACCATCTGTTTCAACTAACTCACATTCATCATCTAAAAAACTAACCATGTGATTAATTGTACAATAATAAGAATATAATTCCCATGATAATAATGAATACCAGTATTGCAATATAATTTATTTTGATTTTAAATTTTTTATAAATTATTTCACTTATCTTTTCCCAAAATAATGCTACAAAAAAAATAATAATTGCTGGGATTATAAATTTAATCATTTTTATCACCTACATAAACAGAAACACCTCTTGTATTTATGTCTACATCAAACTTTTTATGTAATGGAGGAAATGCTCTTTGTGAACAATCCAATCTATCACAGGTTCTACATGACACACCTATTGGTATTTCTGTAGATTTATCATTTATATTAATATTTTCTGTATAAACAAAATCCTTTGCATATTTTGCCTCACAACCTAAACCAATTGATAAAATACTTTTGGACTGACCAAATCTTCCAATACCTTTTTCAACTGTTCTTGCTATACAAACATATTTTTCTCCATTTGTCATTTTACTAACAGCAGCTTGTATAACACCTGGTCTTGTTAAAGCAGAATAAACATTCCATCTTGGACAAGCTCCGCCATATCTTGGAATTTCAATCCCAGATAATGAAAATCTTTTAGAAATGTTGCCAGCCATATCTACCCTTAAAAAATGAAATGGTATTCCAGGTAATTTTGGATCTTGCAAACAAGTAACTCTATGTGCTACTTGTTCAAAAGATGTTGCAAATGTATTTTGTAACAACTCTAAGTCATATTTTAGTTTTTTGCATTCAAGATGAAAAAGTTTATATGGCATCAGAATTGCTGCTCCACAATAATTAAGTAAAGCAACTTTTGTAAGTTTTTTTGACTCATCAGATGGAAATGTAAATTTAGATAAATAGTTTTCTATTTCTTTGTTTGCGCCTTCTTGTGCGATTTGTGCTGCAGCATGAAGTTTTTTTGTTTCTAGAGAACTGTAGTCGCTTAAAAGTAATTCTTTTTTATTTTTATGATAAATTTTTGAAAAGGGTTTATCTTCCTCTGGTATCACATCTTTAACTGTTATTCCATATTCTGATTTAAGATAATCACAAAGAGCTATATATCTTGTTCGATTATTTTTTTGTACTTTTTCAAAAACTTTATTTGCAAACTCCTCTAACTTTGGAAAATAATTTTTGTTTTCTTGAAGAAAATCTGAAATAACTTCTCCAGGAAAAGAGTTCTTTCTATTATCAACAATTTTACCAGATATTGTTTCAATTTTGTTAATCATTTCGTGGTCTTTTTTTTTAAGAATATCACCTAGTCTGACTATAGCTTTTCCTATTTTTGGATTAGTTCCAACTAGATCTTTAACTTCTGGGCCTAAAATATCTAAATCTTCAAATAATTTATCATCTAATATTTCAGATAAAGTATTTTCTAAATTAATGTCTGTTTTTGATGTTAATTGAGAAAGTTCAATATTGAGTTTTTCACAAATTTTTAACAATAGATCTCCATCTATTTTCCTTTTTCCTCCTTCTATTAAGTTCAAATAGCTTGGTGAAATGTTCAATTCTTCAGCAAGTTTATTAGCTTGTAGCCCTAATTGTCTTCTAAAAGCCTTAATTTTTGGACCAATTTTTAAATCTGATTGACTCATATTTTCTATTTGTAAATTTTGTAAATTTATTTTTACAATTTTTTTCCTTAATTTACAAGCATTTTGAATATTTTAGTAGATTTTGTAAATCTTGTAAATTATAAAATTTACATGGACGAAAAATTAAAAAACAGTGAAAATGAGGCTCAAATCATAAAACATGAGGACCTTGCTAGACATAATAGCAGAGGAATCTACATGAGAGATGATCATTGTGATTGGGGTTCAAGTGGAATGAAAGATCTAGTTGAGACCCTAAACGACTCAAACTAATTCTTATTCGTTCAACTTAATTCATTTCTTACTAATAATATATAACAGCACAGGATATCAATAATGAGCGCAGAAAATATCTCATACGACCTAAAAAGATTTGCAGGAATAAAAAGAGATTATACTCCAGAAGAAGTGGAGAGATTAAGAGGCTCAATAAAGATTGAATATTCAATGTGTAAACATCAGTCCACAAAACTATGGAATTTGTTAAATTCAGAACCTTATGTAAATACTCTTGGTTCATTATCAGGAAACCATGCAGTACAACATGCAAAGGCAGGTTTAAAAGCTATTTACCTGAGTGGATGGCAAGTAGCTGCTGATGCTAATAGTGCTGGTGAAATGTATCCCGATCAATCTTTATATCCTTATGACAGTGCACCAAAATTAGTTGAATCTATGAATAATGCTCTTATTAGAGCAGATCAAATACAACATATGGAAATAAAAGATGGTGATATGAAAAAAGAAAATAAAGTTGATTATATGTTGCCAATTATTGCTGATGGTGAAGCAGGATTTGGTGGACCATTGAATGTGTTTGAACTTGCAAAAAAATTTATCAAAGCTGGTGCTGCTGGAGTCCACTTTGAGGATCAATTAGCTAGTGAAAAAAAATGTGGTCATATGGGTGGAAAAGTATTGGTACCAACAGGTACAATGATTAAAAATTTAAAAGCCGCAAGATTAGCTGCTGATATAGCTGATGTGCCATTAATTATATTAGCAAGAACAGATGCAAATGCAGCAAAATTAATTACAAATGATCATGATGATAATGATAAATCATTCTTAACAGGGGAAAGATCTCCTGAAGGTTTTTATTATGTTAAAGCAGGAATTGATCAGGCTATATCAAGGGGATTGGCTTATGCTCCGTATTCAGATTTAATTTGGTGTGAAACTGCGACTCCAAACCTCGAGGAAGCAAAAAAATTTGCTGATGCTATTCACAAAAAATTCCCTGGTAAACTTTTAGCATATAATTGTTCACCATCTTTTAATTGGAAAAAACATTTATCTGATGAAGAAATTGCTTCATTTCAACAAGAGATAAGTAAAATGGGTTACAAATTTCAATTTATTACCCTTGCAGGATTTCATACTCAAAATATCGCAATTTTTGAATTAGCAGAAAAATATAAAAAAGAAGGTATGTCTGCATATTCTAAAATTCAACAACAAGAATTTGCACGTGAAAAAGATGGTTACACTAGTGTTAAGCATCAAAGAGAAGTGGGTACTTCTTATTTCGATGCTGTTTCAAATACTATTAGTAGCGGGAAAAGTTCAACGACAGCAATGAAGGGCTCTACTGAGTCTGAACAATTCTAATAAATACAATTCCTCTTGTGTATTAGTGATTAACTGGCCCAGAAATGGGTCAGTTACGATTTAATGTTGTAACCTTTTTTTAGTAATTTTGAGACAGATACCACACATATTACTAAAAATGACACCATGGATCCTATACTTATCCAAATGTTAAACTCTGATATTCCATAAAATGAAAATCTTAAGCTATCAATTAAATAAACTACTGGATTAAAATAAGATATAGTTTGCCAGAATGGTGGCAACATATCCAAACTATATAAACTGCCTCCTAAAAATACCATTGGTGTAATAACTAATGATGGAATTATAGACATTTGCTCAAAGTCTTTACTGACAACACCAATTAAAAAACCAAATAGTGCAAAGGTAAAAGAAACTAAAACTAATAAAAATATCATTAACACTGGGTATTCAACAGAAACGTCTGCAAAAAACGTAGCAGTGACGTATATAACGGCACCAACAATTAAAGTTTTGGTAGCTCCTGCTCCAACAAAGGCTAAAACTGTTTCAAGTGTTGAAATTGGCGCTGCTAAAATTTCGTTAATAGTTCCATTAAATTTTGGGAAAAAAATTCCAAAAGAAGTGTTACTTATTGATTGAGTAAGCAACGTTAGCATTAATAAACCTGGGACAATGTATGAACCATAACTTACACCATCAATTTTTTCTATATAACCACCAATTACTGAGCCAAAAACAACAAAATATAGAGATGTAGAAATTACTGGTGATAGAAGAGATTGACCTACAGTTCTTAGGAACCTATTCATCTCATGAATATATATAGCTTTGAAACCGTAATAATTAAATTTCATTATTTTCCTTTACCAAATTCACAAAAATTTTCTCCAAATTGCTTTGTTCTGTTTTTAAATCTCTTAATTTTATGCCAGTATCTTTTAAATCTTGTAATAAATTAGTTATGCCAGTTTGTTTTTCTTTGAGACTATATGTGTAATTTAAATACATTTTATTATCTCCAATATTTAAATTATATCTTTCCAGTGATTTTGGTATTTCTTCAATTCTATCTTGTAATTCAATGGTAAGTGTTTTTTGACCCATCTTTTTTAATAATTCTTTTTTTTCTTCGATAAGTATTATCTCTCCTTGGTTAATAACACCCACTCTATCTGCTATTGCTTCAGCCTCTTCAATGTAATGAGTTGTCAAAATAATTGTTACTCCTGTTTTTCTTAAAGAATCTACTACTTTCCACATTTCTTTTCTTAATTCTACATCTACTCCTGCTGTTGGCTCATCTAAAAATAATATTTTTGGTTCATGAGATAAGGCTTTAGCAATTAAAACTCTTCTTTTCATCCCACCTGATAATTGTCTTAACTTTTGATCTTTTTTGTCCCATAAACTTAATTCTTTTAATACTTTTTCTATATGTTCTGGTTTTGGGGATTTGCCATATAAACCTCTTGAATATGACACGGTGTCAAAAACTGTCTCAAAATTTTCTAAATTTAATTCTTGTGGAACCATTCCTATTCTAGATCGAGTTTCACGATAATCTTTAATTATATCAAAGCCATCAACAGTAACAGTGCCAGATGAGGGAGTAACAATCCCACAAATTATACTTATTAAAGTTGTCTTTCCTGCACCATTTGGTCCGAGCATTGCAAGAATTTCACCTTGTTTGACGTTAAGATTAATTTTTTTTAGCGCATCAAAACCACTATCATAAACCTTTGAGAGATTATTAATAATTATCTGATTGTCTGTCATTGAAAAAGATATATAGCTATTAATTCATTTAATACAATCGAGTAATATTAAAACTTTTTAGCTTTAAAGACTATTAATGGTAAAAAAGTTGCAACTACAAAAGATAAAAATAATAATGATTGTGATACAAAAGGTCCAAAAAATTCTTTAGGCATTAAAATTCCAACTAATAAACTTTTTGAAAAATCAGGTGAAGGGAACATTAAAAAACCTCCAACTAATCCAATTATAATCGAAACATATGCAGTTTTTTCATTAATATTTTTGTTATAAAAGCTGTAAAAAACAGTTAACACAAAAGCACAGCAGAATAAGTCAGCTAATAAAAATAAATATAAAATATCAAATCCTTTAGATGCAATAATGAAAGTTATTAAAGATAAAAATAAAATTATATATTTAGAAAAATTTAAATAATTAGTTTTTTTACTTAAACTAAAAGTTGCTTTACCATCTATAACAATTAGGCTTGATATTGCATTTACTAAAGTGTCAACTGTAGAAATTGTTAAAGATAAACCAAGTACAATAACAAACAAAGATAATAGCTCAGTTTGTTTTTTTAATAATAATGTAAAGAATCCTAGATCAGGTCTAGTAGTTGGATCTATTGAAAACGCAACCATTCCAGTAAACCCCATATAAAAAACCACTGGTATAATTATAAAAAAAGATATAATTAAACTTTTTCTTAAGGTTTCAAAATTTTTTGCTGCATATACTCTTTGCCAATTACCTTGGTGAAATAAATTGGTTGCAGCAACTGCAATAAAAAAAGTTAAGCCAGCAGTATAATTGGGTATGTAAGATGAACTTAAAAGTTGAGGATTTTTTTCTTTTACAAATTCAAAAGAAAATTCAGAACCTGTAAAAGATTTTATATATACAAATGAAATCAATAAAAGAATTCCAATTACAACCATTTGTATATTGTCTGTAAATATCGATGCTCTCAAACCTCCGTACAAAGTATAGGCAAGTGTAGATAATAGTACAATGAAAGTAGTAACCCAAAGTTCAGTGCCTGATATGTAATTTATTAAGACAGCGACTGCTGTAACTTCAGCACATAAAAAAATAAACATGTAAAAAATTGTCATTAATAAAATAAGTTTGAATAAATTTTTTCCAAACTTTTTTCTCATAAACTCAACTAAAGAAGATCCTTTGGGAAATTCCTTTCTAATTTTTTTTCCTAAATATATTAAAAAAAACATTGGAAAAGCAGTTCCCAGAGAATATCCAATAATTGAACCAATCCCTCCCCAAGTTGCAGCAGAAGCAGGTCCAAACAAAATCCATGCTCCTAAAGCTGAAGCAGTCAAACTTGTTGTTAAAGAAAACAACCCAATATTTCTATTGGCTATTAAGTAATTATTTAGTCCTTGATATTTTTTTGAATTGTATAGGCCTAGAAATACAAATATTGAGCTAATACCAATTACTAATATTAATGATGTAGATTGATTTAAAAAATATATTTTATCCATTATTCTCCCTTTCTGAATTACCGGACAGGTTCTTAGGGTTTAATCTCAGTCTGTTAAGACACCCCTTTAAAATTTTTTATACTTTATTCTCCATAATTTCAATCATACATTTGGTTGCATACTCGCGCCATTGAGTTGAATTTTTGCTTTTAAGACTATTTAAGTGATTTCTATTACTCTGAATATCATCTTTATGTTTTATTTTATCCTCTTCATTTAAATTTTTTTCCATATTATTTAAATTCAGTTCCATTGCATTGATCCATTGATTTCCTAGATCAACACATTTTTCATCATCTTTTTCATCACAAATTTGTTTAAAAAAATTGAAAATAACATCGTCAGTCTTGACTGAATTACTCACTTTAAGAGAGATTATTTATTGAAACAATTGTTAACAAGTATTGCCATTAAAATCCACATTACAAATACTTCACCATTAGAAAATAAATAATCTGCACCTGCAAAACCTGCAATAAAATTAATTGAATAAATAATTACAGTAGAAACTACTAAACTTATTATAAGATTTATTAAACCAGTTATATATTTCATTGCTCAACAATATATAAATTTGTTTTTAAAGCAATTTATATTTTATTGCCCTTAACTAGAAAATATAACCCACCAATTAAAAGGAAAGTTTGTATACTAGTAAAAAGCTGTTTTGTTATAAACCAATCTCTGTGTGCTACAGCAAAGATACACACCATTAAAATAACAATATTTAAACCTGCCAACCTAGTTAATGTGTGACCTATTGGATTTTTAATAAAATTAGCAATTATAAGTATAATTCCTGTAGATACCTCTGAAATTGCAACTAAACTCGCAAGAAAGGGAGATAAATCAAAATATTCCATTAGTCCTTCAGGTGGCAAAGGAAACTTCCCAAGACCATAAATAATAAAAGCTATACCTACACCAAGTCTAAATGAAAGTGATCCTAAAGCCTCAAAATTTGAAAAAAAATTATTAAATTTTGTTATCAGATGATTCATATTAATAATTTAATTATTTTTAATGATTATACAAACTAATTTATCGTTAAACTTTAAATCTTTTTTATATTTGAAGTTGATTTCATTAATACCAGCGACTATTTGGTCATTATCTAACTCAAGAAGCGTAGAAATAAACTTTCTTGAAATCATTTCAACATACTTTTTTTTACTCATTCTAACTTTATAAGAAAAATTTTTAATAATTCTATTTGGATAAAATTTCGAAATAAGTCTTAAAATTTTTTTATCTCTACTTAGAGATTTTAATAACTTTGCTCTCATTAACGTAAAACAAGGTATTTCATTCTTATATGGATCTAATGTAAATATGAGAATTTTTCCCTCAGGTCGCAGGCTTTTTTTCATTTTAATGAGTAAGGTTTTAATTTCACTAATTTTAAGCAAGTGAATAGTCTGTTTAACTAAAATTAGATCAAATTTTTTTTTATTTGTTAAAAAAAAAGACAAAGCATCAGTCTTTTTAAAATTAATTCTTTCATCTTTATCCTTGTGACTAACTAAATCTATACCAATTGGTTTATTTATAAGTTTTAATTTAGAGCTTAAAGAACCAATGATTTTACCTCGACCACATCCTATATCTAAAATTTTTGAACTTGAATTAAGTTTATTTACTTTTGTTAAGAAAATATTAAAATTTAAGATATAACTCTTAGATGAGAGCCAATTTTCTTTATCCCAATTTTTAATGACAGTTGATACCAAACTTTTTTAATCTCCAATAGTTATATGGCCATGGTGTTACAAACCCTACTAAAAGCATTATAGGTATAATCCACCAAGTTAAAATAGCTCCACCCATAAAGAGATAATCAGTCAAATTCATTGTAATTTCCATGCTGATCATAGAGATAAAGCTCATCCCTAATGCTGTTTTTAAAGCTCTATTGAAGCTTAGATTTTGCCTGATTAAAATAAAAGTTTCAAGAATTATGCTAGTAACTAAACCATTAATAATTGCTAAAATCATTATAGCTAAAACTGGAAAAGGAATCTCAGTTAGTTGAAAAAATAAAATAGTTCCAAAGTCCCCTATAGAACATCCAAGTAAGCACCAAGAAGTATTTTTAGCACTTTGAGTCCATGTATTTTTACAAGTCCAGTCAATTGTAGTCGTTTCCATTCTAATATGATAATGTTTGATTATGATTTTTAAACAAGTTTTTGATCAAAAATCTAGCACTTACACATACATAATTGCCTCATCTAAAGGACGAGAGGCTTTAATCATTGATCCTGTTTTAGAAAACGTAGAAGAATACTTAAAATTGCTTACTGAATTAGATTTAAAATTAGTTAAGGTTATTGATACACATATACATGCAGATCATGTTACCGGGGCAAGTAAATTAAAAGATAAAACTAACTGCGCCACTATAATGGGAGAAAATACTCCTGCTAATTCAGTGGAAATTAAAGTTAAAGATGAAGAAATTATTAAACTTGATCATTTAAAGATAAGAGCACTTTATACCCCAGGTCACACTTCTGATAGCTACAGTTTTTTAATGGATAACTATTTATTTTCTGGAGATACCCTCCTGATAAATGGCACAGGTAGAACAGATTTTCAAAATGGAGATTCAAAAGATGCTTATAATTCAATATTTAATAAATTATTAAAACTACCAGATGAAACTTTTTTATATCCTGCACATGATTATAAGGGTGAAAAAGTAAGTACAATTGGAAAAGAAAAAAAACAAAATCCAAGATTACAAGTTAGTAGTGTTGATGAGTATATTGATATTATGAACAATCTTAATTTAAAAAAACCCTCAGAAATAGAGGCCAATGTATCTAGAAATATTAATTTAGGTGCCTAAGCTTAAATTGAAGATTTTATAGCTTCGTAAATTAAATCTTTAGTTGTCTCACCAATACTTCTGTAAACTTCTTTATTATTCTTAA
>QCMO01000013.1 GCA_003213695.1 Pelagibacteraceae bacterium AG-422-C23
TTTGGATTAATTAGAATTGATGATTTTGGATATGGTTTATAGATCTCGTGATGATCAATAATAATAGTCTTAACATTTCTTTTATTTAAAAAGTTTATTGATTCTTTTGAACTTGATCCACAATCAACCATTATTATCAAGTCTGGTTTTTTTTTTAATAATTTTTTAACTAGACTAAGTGTTGGTCCGTATCCATCTTTAATTCTGTCTGGTATATAATAGTAAATGAAAAAAGGAAAAGTATTGAGTCAAGAATTTTAAATGATTTTAATTTTTCAAAAATAAAGAAATCAAAAGATAATGTATTAGTAATATATAAAGATAATATTAATGAGGGTGTTATTGGAATTATTGCTTCTAGGTTTAAAGAATATTTTAATAAACCTTGCGTAGTAATTACCAACTCGAGAAATACCTATAAAGGCTCTGGTCGATCAACACCTGATTTTAACATAGGTGCAATTATTAAAAAAGCAATTGATTTAAATATTTTATTATCTGGCGGTGGACATAATCTTGCAGCAGGACTTACAATTAATAGAAACAAAATATCAAAATTTAAAGAATTTTTAAACTCAATGTATTCTCAAAAAAATTTGATTATAAAAAAAAATTTTTTAAGCAAATTGTCAGCACAAGCTATTAACAATGAATTTTTTAAAGAATTACAAAATTGTAGTCCATTTGGAGCAGAGAATGTTAACCCCTTTTTTTTGATTGAAAAAGTTAAAATTCATAATCCAATTGTATATAAAAATAAATATATATCATGTTTAATAAAATCTAGATCCGGAAAATATATACAGGGAATATGTTTTGAACTTTTAGAGTCGGATTTGTCGCGGAATTTATTAAATAATAAAAATGAGATAGATTTAATTGTGCAATTGAAAGAAAATAATTGGAATAATAGAAAAATACTTCAATTAATAATAGTAGATCTACTTCAGATTTCTAATAAAGCTTGATTAATAATAATTTTTACAATAAAAAACAGCCATTCGGTCCCTTCGTCTATCGGTTAGGACACGTGGTTTTCATCCTCGAAAGAGGGGTTCGATTCCCCTAGGGACCGCCATTATGAGTTATTTTGTTTATCTAATAATCACAAAAAACAAAAAAAACCTTTTAACATCTTATGTTGGTTATACAAATAATTTAAAAAAAAGACTTAATTTACATAATAATTCAAAAGGAGCTAAATTTACCAAAGGAAGATTTTGGAAATTAGCATATTCTAAAAGGTATGAATCTAAAAATATTGCTTTAAAAGAAGAGTATAAGCTTAAAGTAAATTATAAATTAAGAAATGAAATAAAAAAAAAATTTAAAAAAAATGAAAATATCTGTACTTCTTCCATATAAAGAAAATTTTTCATCTAATTATGCTGGTGCTGTTTCATTATTTGTAAGAGATACCATTAAAAATAGCAAACACTCCAAATTTTCATATGTATTTGGCAATATGCCTTATAAGAAACCTTTCTTAAAAAACTATATAAATATTGAACTAACTAGATCTTTGATAAAAAGTAATAGTAAAAATTATATTAATAAATTTTTAGAAAAAGAAAAAAAAATTAATTCAGATATTATTGAAATACATAATCGACCAAATTATATCCAATATCTTAAAAATATAGAAAATAAAAAAATCATTCTTTATTTTCATAATGATCCTTTAACTATGAATGGATCTAAATCAGTTAAAGATAGAATTTTTTTATTGAATAGAATTGATAAGATTTTATTTAACAGTAAGTGGTCACAAACTAGATTTTTTATTGGTATTGAAAATAAAAAACTATTAGAACAAAAAACTTCTGTTTGCTTTCAATCAACGAATAAAGTTAAAGTTGATTTTAAGAAAAAGCAAAACATAATATCTTTTATTGGAAAATTAAATAGTGCTAAAGGCTATGATATTTTTGGAAACACAATAATCAAAATATTAAACAAATACCCTAAATGGAAAGCTCTTGTAATAGGAGATGAACCGAGAGAAAAATTGGTTTTTAAACATAAAAGATTGTCTATAAAGGGATATACGAAACATGAAAAAGTCTTAGAAATATTAAAAAGAGTAAGTATTTCAATAATCTGTTCAAGATGGGAAGAACCTTTTGGAAGAACAAGTTTAGAGGCAGCTAGTAGAGGTTGTGCTTTAATAATAAGTAACAGAGGTGGATTGCCTGAGACTTCCAAGCATGCCATAAAATTGAAAGCTCTTTCCTCTAAAGAACTTTATGATCAAATAGAAAAATTGATCTTAAACAAAAAAAGATTAATTAATTTTCAAAAATTAAATTATAAAAATTTTACATTTGATCATACTTATATTTCAAATTTAATTGACTCTGTTAGAGATGGTCTTTCTATACCAAAGAGTATATTTGTTAAGAAAAATAAATCATTTAAAATTATGCATATTACAAATTTTAATGATCGTTTCGATGGACGTCTTCACTACAATACTGGAAGAAGACTTAATAATGGATTTATAAGAAATGGACATAATGTTTTATCTATAAGTGATAGGGATGTAATTCATAATAGTAAAAGTATTGGAGATGTATCGGGTATAAAATCATTGCAAAATAAGATTATTCATTCATTTAATAATTTCAAACCTGATCTTGTAGTATTAGGGCATGCTGATAGAGTATCGACCACAACACTTCAAAAATTAAAGGAAATTAATAAATCAATAAAAATTTCTCAGTGGTTTTTAGATCCACTTTCAAAATATGGTCCAGATCATGAAAATAATACTAAAAGAATACTAGATAAGATAGATATATTAGATACAACATTTTTAACCACTGATCCCTCAGCTTTACCCATAAACATACCTAATTCATTTTTCATGCCAAACCCAGCTGATAAGTCATTTGAGATTTTGAATAATTACGAAAAAAATTGTCCATACGATGTTTTTTTTGCAATGAGTCATGGCGTTCACAGAGGATATCTTAAAACAGGAAAAGGTGATGATAGAGAAGATTTTATCAATAAATTGATCAGTCTTAACAAAAATATAAAATTTGATGTTTATGGTATGAACAATGTTCAACCAATCTGGGCAGATCAATTTATCAAGAAAATTTCTAATTCATACATGGGGCTTAATTTAAGTAGGGGAAAACCAATAAAGTATTATAGTAGTGATAGAATTGTTCAATTAATAGGAAATGGGTTATTAACATTTATAGACGATAATACATATCTAAAAGATTTTTTTTCAAATAATGAAATTGTCTTTTACAAAAATATTAACGATTTAAGTTATAAATTAAATAAATATAAAAAAGACAAAAAGAACGGTAAAAAAATAGCTAAAAGAGGAAAATTAAAATATCTTAAATACTTTAACTCTGACATTGTTTCTGAATATATATTGTCAAAAACATTTGAATATAAGAATAGAAAAAAGCCTATTTGGAATTAATTTATGTTTTCAATAGTAATTCCAACTTTAAACAATCTTGATTATTTAAAGATTTGTTTAAAAAGCTTAAAAAAAAATTCAAAATTACAAAACGAGATAATTCCACATATCAACATTGGTAATGATGGCACAAAAGAATTTCTTGAAAAAAATAATATTGATTATACTTTTACAAAATACAATGCAGGTATATGCGAAGGAGTTAATTTAGCGGCCAAAAAAGCAAAAAAAGATTATATAATATATGCACATGATGACTTTTATTTTTGTCCTGAGTGGGATCTAATCTTAACTAATGAAATAAAAAAGATTGGTCATAAAAATTTTTATTTATCTGGAACAATGATTAATAATGGACAAATAAAATTTAATTGTGGTGATACCAATAAAAATTTTGATGAAAATAAATTTTTAGAAAATTATAAAGATTTTAATTACTATGATTTTCAAGGATCTACCTGGGCACCTCATGCAATACATAAAGATATTTGGAATCAGGTAGGGGGTTTTAGTGAAGAATTTTTTCCTGGCACAGGATCAGATCCAGATTTAAACATGAAATTATGGAGAAAAGGTATAAGAATTTTTAAAGGGATAAATGATTTCAAAGTTTATCATTTTGGATCAATTGTTACTAGAAGATATACAAATGATCCTAATATCAAGACAGAGTCTGGCAATTTAGGTTCTAAAATTTTCTTATTAAAATGGGGTATATCAATCAATTTTTTTAAAAGGTTCATATTAGAGTCTGATAGCATTTACAAAAGTGAACTACCCAGTAAACCAAAAGTTAGTTTAAATTATTTATTTCACCTTATCTTATGTAAAATAAATTACTTTTATGTAAAATATATTTATAATTATAAAAAAAAAATTGTAGTTTCAAATGAGAATAATTAAAAAAAAATTATCTGGGTTAAAGATCATCAAAACAAAAATTTATAAAGATAATCGAGGTTTTTTAAAAGAAGTTTATAAGAAAAATATTCTTGGTAAAAATGATTTTCCATTTGATATTATGTCTTCTTCAAAAAAAAAAGTTCTAAGGGGATTACATATACAAATTACAAAACCTCAGGCAAAAATTATTACGGTAACTCATGGAAAAATCTTTGATGTAGCCGTTGATTTGAGAAGAAAATCAAAAACTTTTGGTAAATATTTTTCACTTATTATATCTGATAATGATGATTTTTCTTTATATATACCAGAGGGTTTTGCTCATGGATTTATGTGTCTCAGCAATAAATGTACAGTTAATTATAAGTGTTCACATTATCGAAATAAAAATTCAGAAAAAACAATAGCATGGGACGATAAAAATCTTGGTATAAGATGGCCAAAAGTTAAACCTATTTTGTCCTCTAAAGATAAAAAGGGTTTAAGTTTTATTGATTTCAAAAATAGAAATTTCTAGTTTTAAATGAAGTTTGAAGAAAAAATTAAAAATAGATATTTATATAAAAAGGGGTTAAATTTTTTTAAATTTTTTTATTTTATTTATCAATATCTTAAATCAAAAAAAGCTCTCAAAAAAAGAGTTTTTTATTCTAATTGGGGCATTGATATGCTTGCTGATCATCATTTTAGAAATAAAGAAAAAGGTATATATATAGATGTAGGTTGTCATCAACCTTTGCTTAATAATAATACTCTCCGATTATATGAAAGAGGATGGAAAGGAATTAATATTGATTTAGATTTTAATACAATTGATATGTTTAATTTCTTTAGAAAAAGAGATCTTAATATTCTTGCTGCGGTTTCAGACAAAATAGAGGAAAAAGAACTTTATTTTTATCATAATAGATCAGCTGTAAATACTTTGTCAAAAGAAGCTGGAAAAAATGCAAAAGAGGTTAGAATAGTTAAAACAACAACTCTTAATCATATTATTGATAATAGTGAATATAAAGATACCCAAATCGACTATATTTCAATAGATGTCGAAGGTTTTGAATTAAATGTATTAAAGGGTTTAGATTTACAAAAGTATAAACCTAAATTAGTTATTTTAGAGTTTATTAATTCTTCAATTAATGAATTTCATGAGCAAAACGTTAAAGATATATTAGAATCTGATTTAAATAAATATATGGAAAAAGAAAATTATAAGTTAGTTAATTGGTTACATGACGATCTTGTTTATGTTCCTAATTATAAATCAAATAATTAAAAAAAAAGATAACAATGGAAATTTATTATAAACTGTTTGAGGTTCTTTTCCCTGTGTTTTTTGTTGTAGGGATTGGTTATTATCTTGGAAAAAAAAATCCTAAAATTGATACTACTTTTATTACTAATTTCGCAGCAAATGTAGGTACACCTGCAATGATTATTTATGCTTTAAACCCTGTTAACATATCATTCAATATTTTCCTTAATTATTTTTGGTATTATGCTTTAGCAATAGGCGGCTTTATGATTACCGGAGTAATAATATTATATCTTTTAAATACTAAAGATATTATTAGGGAATTACCTCCATTAACAATGCCCAATACTGGAAATATGGGATTACCAATATGTTTATTCGCATATGGATCCCAAGGTCTTGGAGTATCAGCAGCAATATCTGCTCTAATAATATTATGCCATTTTACTCTTGGTGTTTTTTTAGCTGATAGAAAATTTAATTTAAATGTTATACTTAAAAGCCCACCTTTTTATGCAATAATGATTGCAGTAATTTTACTTTATTATGATTTGGAGCTTCCTGGATTCGTTGAAAATACAACTTTCTTACTTATGTATGCAACTATATTTCTTATCTTAATGTCTTTAGGGATAGCTTTAACAAGATTAAAAGTTTTTTCACTTAATAAAGCAATATATTCATCTATTGGAAGAATAATATTTGGTCCTATTATTGGATATTTGTTAATTTTATATTTTAATTTGGAGGGATTTGCAGCCGGTGTTTTATTAATTCAATGTTCAATGCCAAGTGCCGTTCTCAATTATCTTGTTGCATCAATTTATTCACCTAAGAAGATAGTGGACAGTGTTGCTAGTACAATAGTTGTTTCAACACTTATGTCATTTATAACTGTTCCAATTGTTGTATTCTTTGCTTTAAAATACTTTAATTAATCTATATCCTTCGAATTATGAAGGCTATAACATTTAATCTTTTAGCATGGGTAATGCTTCCAATCATGGATGGATTTGCAAAATATTTAAGTGCAGATCTTCCAGTATTACAAATTACTTGGGCAAGATATTTTTTTACTGTAGCATTTACTTTTCCAGTTATGTTTTTCTTCTTTCGAAAAAATCTCATATGGACAGTTAAACCTAAATTGCAATTTATTAGAGGTTTAATTCTTTTGACTGCTAATATCTGTTTCTTTTATGCAATTTCAGTTATTTCTTTAGCAAAAGCATTAACATTAGCATTTGTTGCTCCTTTAATTGTTACAGCTTTTTCTCCATTTTTTTTAGGTGAAAAGGTTGGATTTAGAAGATGGTCTGCAGTAATTATAGGTTTTATAGGTTCTATGGTAGTTATAAGACCAGGTTTTGTTGAAATTAATTTAGCAAGTATAGCTGCTCTTGGAACAGGTGTAATGTATGGGTTTTATTTAATCATTACTCGTAAACTAAGCACTTCAGACAATCCCTTATTAACTTTATTATTAACTGGTGTAGTGGGGGTCATAATTATATCTACTGTAATGCCATTTGTTTGGGTTAAACCAACCTTAAATCAATGGTCTATGATGGCAGCCATAGGTATATTTGCTTGTATAGGTCATCTATTCTTAATATTATCTCTTAAATACGCTGATGCCTCTAAATTAGCTCCATTTAGCTACTTTGAGATTGTTACAAACATCATTATAGGTTATTATTTCTTTAGTGATTTCCCTGATAATTGGACTTTCCTTGGATTATTCATTATCGTTTTAAGTGGTATCTACATATCAAGAAGAGAAAATCTGGTTAAAAAAAGTTAAATAATAGATATGATTTATTTACTAATATCTAAAGTATTACATTAACTATACTATGTAAATTATTGTTTTTACTGTATTTTATTAATACTTAAAAATTTTAATTATTATAATATTTTTAATTATTTAACATTTAATTAGCTTAATATGCTTTGCAAGAATTTTGGATTTGAGGCAAATTATAAGAAACATCAAATAATCCTTTAAAATAGAGGCTTTTTTCTGATTAAAGTTATAAAAATTTCATAAAAATAGGGCAGTCTAAAAGCATGGATATAGTTGAATAATAGAGAGATGCATTAATTGAATATAGCATTTAAACGGTCATAGAGGGGTCTATTTTAAGTATAAGCTCGTATATGGTACAACTGAAGGGTGAATTATGTTATTTAGGGAGAAATCACACAAAAAGGTTAAAAAACGTTGATTTTACTAACTTTTTTAACTTAATAAAGCCTAAAAATATAACTAAATCCCTACTTTTTCAGATCTAAGTAATTTAAGCTTTTGCTTAATTCCGCCTTTACCAGAATAGCCTCCAAGAGCTCCATCGGATCTAATCACTCTATGACAGGGTATTTTTGGGGCATAAGGGTTTTTAGCACAAGCATTAGCTACAGCACGAGCCGATTTAGGGCTTTTTATGCCAATAGCCACCTGTTTGTAGGTTTTTACCCTACCTTTTGGTATAGTTTTTAGGTATTTCCATACTTTTAATTGAAATTTTGTTCCCTGCACTGATATTTAGCTTGGAATTAATAAAATTATGTAACTTACAAAGAAAATAATAGCCATTACAGATAAGAATATCGTGTTAAAACTCTTTCCAGTATTCCGATATTGAATAAAAGTTAATATAACAAAACCAATTGAACTAATTAAAAACCATACAGCGGGAATTTCTCCATCAATCGAACCCATAATTTTTATAATTTATACTATTGACATTAAAATTCACTTGATATATTACTAATGATAATTAATTGTTATCAATAGTAATTATATGAATGAACTTACAACAGATCTAAAATTGCTTCATGAAGCGACCTTAAATAACCTGAAAAGCTCTAAGGCAAATAATACTTTAAGAGCATATAAATCAGATTTTAAAGATTTCGAGGGTTTTTGTGTTAAGCACGGTTTAAATTCTTTACCATCAGAACCAAAAATAATTTCTTTATACCTCACCCACCTTTCTAAAAGTTCAAAAATTAGTACTTTACGTAGACGATTAGTATCGATAAGCATGGTTCATAAGCTAAAAGGGCATTACTTAGACACAAAGCACCCGATAATAGTTGAAAATTTAATGGGAATAAGAAGAGTAAAAGGAAGCATTCAAAAAGGTAAAAAACCCATATTAATCAATCATTTAAAATCAATAATTAATGTAATAGATGAACAAAAAATTCAGGAAATAAAAAAGTTAAGAGACAAGTCAATTATCTTAATTGGCTTTGGAGGTGGTTTTAGAAGAACTGAGCTCATCTCAATCGATTATGAAGATCTAGAGTTTGTATCTGAAGGACTTAAAATCATTATTAAAAGGTCAAAAACTGATCAAATCGGAGAAGGAATGACTAAAGGACTACCCTATTTCACAAATGAAATCTATTGTCCAGTAGCTAATCTTAAAAAATGGTTAGAAATTTCTCAAATTAAATCTGGACCTATTTTTAGAAGATTTGCTAAAGGTTCATCATTAACAGAAAAAAGATTAACAGACCAATCTGTAGTTTTACTGATAAAAGAATATTTAAATTTAGCAGGAATAGAAAATAAAAATTTTGCTGGTCATAGTCTAAGGTCAGGTTTCGCTACCGTAGCTGCAGAGTCTGGTGCAGATGAGAGAAGCATTATGGCTATGACAGGTCATAAAACAACTCAAATGGTAAGAAGATATATTAGAGAAGCAAATATCTTTAAAAATAATGCGTTAAATAAAATTAAAATATGATTAATTTTTGTGTATCATTAACTACACTTCCAACAAGAGTTGATAATATAAAAAAAACTATAGATTCAATAAAAAATCAAACAATTAAACCAAGTAAAATTTTTTTAAACTTACCATATAAATTTAAGAGATTTCCAAATTATGAATTTAATATAGACCAAATTCATAGTTTAGAGGAACTTGATGTGGAAGTTACAAGATGTGATGACTATGGGCCATCAACAAAGTTAATGGGGTCATTAAATCAAATTAAAAATTATGATTGTGTGATAATTCTTGATGATGATCACATATATCATAAAGAAGCATTTGAAATATTTATGAATGAATTTAAAAAAAAAGATAATAATTATAGTTATTATGTACAAAGAGTTTTTAAATTAAACATGGGTCAAGGAGCAGATTGTATTTTAATTAATACAAAAAATTTAGACAAAATAGAAAATTTTTTTAGATTATTTGTACAAAATAATAAGAATCTTTTTTTAAATGACGATTTATGGATATCATTATATTTACAATTTATTGCTAAAAATAAAATTTTAGATTTAAGTAATGTATTTAAACAAAAAACTAATAATGATTTAGTTTATGAAATACATAGCGATATAGACTCATTAAAAGATTTAATGAAAAAGGGTTTTTTAAATCGAAGAAAAATAGCAAAAGTAGAATATTTAAGGTTTATAATTAGGAATTATTTTAGAAGTTTGATCCAATAATTTACTATCTTATTTAGAGTATATTTTTTTGAATAATTAAAAGAATTATAAGCGTATCTATTTAATTGGTCATTATCTAGATTCAAATATTTATTTAATGTTATTGCCATTTCTTTAAAATTATCAACTATGAAACCATTATAATTGTGCTTTACAATTTCATTTAAGGCGGTTTTTCCAAAGGTAATTATTGGAAGACCGCAAGCATTTGCTTCTATAGCATTCAAACAAAAGGTTTCATCATAACCTAAACAAATAGTTATTGATGATTTATTGTAAATATTATTTAATTTTTTTTTCGAGACTCTACCAAAAAAGAAAATGTTATATTTATTATAAAATTTAATTGACTTTAGAGATTTATCTTTTTCTACTGCAAAAATAAAAAACTTAGCATTTTTATTGTTTGGGTAAATATATTTAATCCACATTTCAATGGTTTCTTTTAAGCCCCTCTTTCTTTGTACAGACCAGATTACATTCTTATTTCTATGATTATTAATCTTTTTTTTTGTATATTCTGGAAGTAAAAAATTTGGAATAACTATTCGTTTATTAAAAAAATATAATTTAGATGTAATATTCTTTAAATATTTACTCACAAAAATTGTTGTTATTTTACTTCTTAACAATGCAAATAATTTTTTTTTTCTTACAGCTTTCTCAAGTGCCAGTGTATTATGCATCCAAAAAATTTTTTTTGAATTATTGTAATATTTATAAACACTTGGTTCATTTGAACTAATTATATAGTCAAATTGGTATTTTTTTGATTTAGATATAATTTCTGATATTGGTAAATTTATCAAATTTTTCTTCTTTGTTATATTTTTGCAGTCAGTTGAAAGTGTAATTTTATAACCCTTTTTAGCTAATATTGTTGACAGGGCTAAGTTCAAAGCTTCAACACCGCCGAGAGAATTATTTTTTTGTGAGTTTAAATCAAATTTTGAAGGACAGAAAAATAAAATTTTCATTAAGTTTTTAGCTATAAAGTCTTATCAATGTTGGAGGTATGAGTATGTATTTGTTTTTTTTGAAAATTGATAAACAATTTTTTATATTTATCTCAGAAGTTTTATGAGTAATAATAACTATTGTTGCTTTAATATTTTTTTTATCAGGTGTTTGAATAATTCTCTTAATTGATATTTTATATTTTGCTAATCTATTAGTTATAAGTGACAAAACTCCTGGTTTATCTTTAACTTCAAATCTAAGATATAAAGAATTTGTATAATTATTGATATTAAAAGCCTTAATTTTTTTCCTTTTTGAGGAAGACAAACCAAATGGTTTATTTACATTATTCTTTAATACTGAAATTAAGTCGGACAATAAAGAGGAAGAAGTGGGACCTGGTCCAGCACCCTCCCCTTGTAAAACACTTTCTCCAATAGGTTTTCCATGTGTAATTACGGCATTCATAACTCCATTTACATTACCAATATATGAATTTTTTTTTACTAGGCATGGATGAACTGTTTCAAAAAGTCTATTATCAATTATTTCAGAAATACCTAACAATTTAATTCTTAAATTTAATTTACTAGCTATTTTGATATCTTTAAGTTCAATTTTTTCAATACCTTCCATAATACATTTATTTTTTGAAATTTTATTTTTGAATGCAAGGGCGGAAAGAATTCTTACTTTAGCAAAAGCGTCAAAACCATTTAAATCAAGTTTTGGATTATTAGGCTCTGCATAACCTAACTGCTGAGCCCTTTTCAAAACCTTGTCAAATGGAAGATTGGAATTTTCCATTTCTGTTAAAATATAGTTTGTAGTTCCGTTAAGTATTCCATAAACTTTACTTAATTTATTAGTATTTAGGCTTTCTTTTAAAGTTCTTAATATTGGTATTCCACCGGCTACTGAAGCTTCAAATTCTAAATTAACATTATTTTTTTCAGCTAATGATGATAAAAAATCACCATGTTTCGCTATAAGTGCTTTATTTGGTGTTATAACATGAATCTTATTTTTTAATGCTTTTTCAATTATCTTTTTAGAAATACCATCTGATAATCCAACACACTCAAATAAAATGTCAATTTTTTCATCTTTAAATATATTTAATGGATTTGAATAAAAGATTTTTTTATCTATCTTGAAACGTCTTTTTTTATCTTTTTTTTTAGCTGATATAGCAATGATATTTATTTTTTTTCCAGTAATTTTTTCAATATATCTTTTTTTAAGACCTAATTCATTGTAAAGAAAAATTCCTATTTGGCCTAATCCAATAATTGCAATATTTATTTTATTATTCATTTGTTTATATTTGGGTAATCACTTTTTTTATTATAATCATCTAAATAAATTTTATATTCATCAAAAGTCATTGACATAATATCATTTGATTTCAGTAGTATTTTATTTAATTTATTTTTGAAAGAAATTTTTTTTTCATTTTTTTCAGTCCAAAAACTTGAGCTACTGTTAAAAGAGCAGCTGGTAAATAAAAATAAGATCATAATTTTTAATAATAATTTCATAAAAGACCCATTTTATTAGGGAATTTGTATTTTTGATTCAAGTTTTGAATCGCCTGACCAGCACCTCCTTTAATTAAGTTATCTATAGCAGATAATATAATAATCTTATTTTTTGTATTTGTTTTACAAACTGAAATATGACAAAAATTTGTATTAATAACGTCGTTAGTACTTATAAATTTATCTTTTTTAACGATTTTAACAAAATATTTATTCTTATAAAAACTACTAAGGGCTTTAATTATATTTTGCTGACTTACACCACTATTTAAATCTATATAAATTGTACTCAAAATTCCTCTAAACATTGGTGATAAATGAGGTGTGAATTGGAAGCTAACATTTTTTTTTGTTAATTCTTTTAATGTTTGACTAATTTCAGGCATGTGTCTATGAAACCCAACACTATAAGCACTTAAAGATTCATATAAATTTTTTTTCTTATATTTTGCATGAACATTTCTGCCAGCACCTGAATAACCTGATTTGGAGTCAATAACTATATTATATGATTTAATTAAATTTTTTTTAATTAATGGTACCAAGGGAAGAAGAATTGATGTTGGATAACAGCCAGGGCATGAAATAATACTATAATGATCTAATTTTTTTTCATTGATCTCAGGTAAAGAATAAATACTAGTTTTAATTTTATTTATCGCTTGATGCTTTTGCTTATACCATCTTAAGTACTCAGAGCTTTTTTTAAGTCTAAAGTCAGCTGCCAAATCAATTAATATATTTTTTTTATTAAGGAATTGTGAAATTTTTTGAGCCTCCCCGTTAGGTAATGCGGTAAATACTACATCGACATCTTTCAAAAAATTTTTATTGAATTTAACAATTTTAGGTAGATTTTTTGAGACAAAACTTTTATCGTATCTTGATATATTCTTTCCTACAGAACTATTTCCACAAAGATATAAAATATTAACAAACTTATGTTTTATTAATAGTTTTATTAATTCAACTCCAATGTATCCTGTGCAACCCGCAACTAATGCATTTAGCTTAGACATTTTATATTATAACAGTAAATTATTAAAAAAAAATTATCTTTTAGAAAATTGAAAGCTTCTTCTTGCTTTCTTTCTTCCAGGCTTTTTTCTCTCTACAGCCCTAGAGTCTCTGGTGGTTAGTTTTTCAATTTTAAGAGTAGATTTTAAATTTTGATCAAACAAAACCAATGCTTTTGATATACCATGAACCATAGCACCTGCTTGACCAGTAGGACCGCCACCTTTAACATTACATCGTACATCAAATTCTGTTGGTTGGTTTATAAGTTCAAATGGTCTTGTTATCTGCATTTTGTGATTATCGTTAGAAAAATAGTCTGTAAACAACTTGCCGTTTACATAAATTTTACCAGATCCTTTTTTTAACCAGACTTTTGCAATTGAAGTTTTTCTTCTGCCAGTTGCGTACTTACTTTCTTTAAAATCTAATTTAACTTTATTTGGTTTAATATTTGATTGTTGTGATTCCATGTTAATTTCTAATAATGTTCTTATTATTTAATTTATTAAGTTCAATTACTTTAGGATTTTGAGACTCATGCGGATGTTTATCGCCTGCATACATCTTAAGTTTTGTAAGTTGTTTTCTTCCTAAAACACCACCTGGCAGCATTCTTTTTACAGCCAGTTTCAAAGCTTCACTTGGTTTTTTCTCATGAAGTTTTTCTGGTGTTGTTTCTTTAATCCCTCCGGGATATCCGGTATGTCTAAAATATTTTTTATTATGAAATTTTTTTCCTGTGAATTTTATTTGTTCAATATTTTTAACTACAACAAAGTCACCATCATCCATATGTGGTGTAAATGTAGCTTTGTTTTTTCCTCTAATGATTTTTGATATAATAGTTGCCACTCTGCCCACAACTGCATTTTTAGCATCTATTTCGTACCATGTTGAATTTACTTGATCTTTTTTAACGAATTTTGTCATAGTGCCAGGATTAATACTATTAATAGCTATAAAGTCAAATTGATATTTTTATTGTTTTATATTGATTTATTTGATATAAATATATTTGCCGATTTGTTCCTATTGCGGGCTATAACAGCTAAAATGGAAATTTCATTCATAATCGGTAGGCATTTGAACTGTATTGTGCGCCTTGCATAAAGCAAAAGCACTAAAAAAGGAGTGATATGACTAAAAAAAGAAATAACCCAGAGACCATAGCTATACATGGTGGAGATTATAGAAGTGATCCAGCTACTAATGCAGTAGCTGTTCCAATTTATAGAACTACATCATATCAATTTCAAAGTGTAGATCATGCAGCTAACCTTTTTGCCTTAAAAGAGTTTGGTAACATCTATACAAGAATAATGAATCCCACAAATGATGTACTGGAAAAAAGAATCGCAGCTCTAGAGGGTGGATTAGCTTGTTTAACAGTATCATCTGGGCAAACTGCATCTTTGTTTTCAGTGCTAAATGTAGCTCAAGCTGGTGATAATATTGTTAGTTCGACAGATCTATATGGTGGTACTGTATCATTATTTACTCATACCTTGAGTAAACTTGGTATTGAAATTAGATATGCTGATCCAAAAGATCCAAAAAACTTCGAAAAAAAAATTGATAATAAGACAAGAGCTTTTTATGGAGAAACTTTACCAAACCCATATTTACGCGTATTTCCAATAAAAGAGGTTTCGGACATTGGTCGAAAATATAATATACCGTTAATAATGGATAACACAGCTGCTCCCGTGATATGTAAACCTATTGAACACGGTGCTGCTATAGTAATTCATTCATTAACTAAATATATTGGTGGACATGGTACTGCCATTGCAGGAAGCATTGTTGATAGTGGTAATTTTGATTGGACTGCAGATCCTAAAAGACAGCCATTGTTTAATGAACCTGATGCCAGCTATAATGGCGCTGTGTGGGGCAAGGTTGTACCAGAACTCACTGGAGCAAATGTTCCTTTTGCAGTTAGAGCTAGAGTTTGTTTATTAAGGGATTTAGGTTCAGCATGTTCGCCAGATAATGCTTTTGCTATCATCCAGGGACTTGAAACAGTTGCACTGAGAATGAAACAGCACTGTTCTAACGCAGAACATGTTGTTAGCTTTCTAAAAAAGCATAAAGAAGTAACTAAAGTTATTTATTCTACTGAACATGACAAACTTATTGCTGATAGAGCAAAAAAATATCTTAATGGTGGAAATGGACCTATGGTTGGAATAGAGTTAAAAGGTGGTATTGAGTCTGGTAAAAGATTCATTGAAGCATTAAAAATGTTCTATCATGTTGCAAATATTGGTGATGCTAGAAGTTTAGCTATACACCCAGCTAGTACAACCCATAGCCAATTAAATGAGAAAGAATTAGCAGCATCTGGTGTAACCCAAAGTTATGTCAGACTATGTATCGGCTTAGAACATATTGATGATATCATTGAGGATCTAGATCAAGCTTTAAACAAATCATCAAAAGGGACTTTAAAAGCTGTTAGTTAAATTCAGTATTTAAATAAAAAAAATAAATACTTGAGCTAACTAGAAAAATTGAACTTATTTGGTGCATAGAAGCAATGTAAATCTGTGCACCATTAATTATTGTTAAAATACCTAAGATTATTTGTAAAATTATAAAAAAACCTACTAGATTAATAGATTTATATAAATCAAATATCTTGTTCTTATAAATTATATAAAGAATAAAGATATAAAAAGTTCCAATAGCATAAGCTAAATTTCGATGTAAAAATTGGACTAGTGAAGGATCGCTAAAAGCATTTAGCTCGAATAAATTTTTGAAATTATTATCATCTGGAAAATAAGTATTCCCCATAAATGGCCATGAATTGTATATTTTACCAGCATCCATCCCAGATACAAAAGCACCAATAATAATTTGTACAAAAATTAGAAATAAAAATAAAAAAGGAATAATTGGATTTATTTTATTTGAAATAATTTTTTTTATATTAATCTTTAGGTAGTTCCAATATATTAACGATAGAATCAAAAAAGCGATAACTAAATGTACTGAAAGTCTAAAATGACTAACATCAACCCTATCAACTAAACCACTGCTGACCATATACCAGCCTAAAAAACCTTGAAAACAAATAAGAAAAAAAATTAAATATAAATTAAGTAAATTTGACAATTTAACCTTAAAAGAAAAATATATTAGAGGAATTAAAAAACAAATGCCAATTAATCTTCCAAGAAAACGATGAGCCCATTCCCACCAAAAAATTACCTTAAATTCTTTAATGGTCATATTGTAATTTTGCAATTTAAATTCAGGAATTTGTTTATAAAGATCAAAATATAACATCCAATCATTTTGATTTAACGGTGGCAAGAAACCCGAAAATAACTGCCATTTTGTAATTGATAGCCCAGAGTCGGTTAATCTAGTAAGGCCTCCAACTACAATCATTATTGAAATTACCCAAAACATTGTGATTAGCCAAATTGATATTTGGTTATTAATTTTTGGATTTGCTGTATACATACTTGGATAAATATAATAATTTTTTAGATATCCAAATATATAAATGTCGCCGCAAAAAAGAAAAAAACTAAGTAAAATAAGATCTGAACTTGATAAATTAGATAATTCTTTAATAAAACTGATTAAAAAAAGAACTAATTTAGTCAAAAAAGTTTTAAAACTTAAAGAAAATAGAAATCAAATTGTTGATCAAAAAAGAATTCAATTTATATTGAAAAATATTAAGAAGAAATCCTTAAAAAATAAAATTGATCCTAAAATAACTAACCGTATTTGGAAAAATATGATTTGGTCATATATTGATTACGAAAGAAGAAACTTTAAAAAGAATTAGTTATTTACTGTGTGGAGGTAATTTTTTTTCTACAAAAACTTCGTGCTTTCGTGTAGCTGGATTGTATTTTTTTGCTTTTAACTTAACTTTAGCTTTTTCACCACCAGCTGGCTTTTTTACATAATAAAAAAAAGGGCTATCAGGTTTGGCCTCTGGAACTAATCTGACTTTAACATGTGTTTTCTTTGCCATATTATTTTAATTTTCTTAAGCTTTTTATAATACTAGAAATATTTATTAATTTTTTTTTTAATTTTTCAGCTTTTATAGTTTGATTTGAGATTTCGTCAAGTTTTAATGGTTCATTATTACTTAGTATTTTTTTTACGCCGTTTATAGTCATGCCCTGCTCTTTTAAAAGAAAATAGATTTTTTTGATAATTTTAATGTTCTTTTCATCATAATATCTTCTGTTACCATTTAATATTTTTGGTTTAATTTGCTTAAATTCCTTCTCCCAATATCTAATAGTATGAGTGGGTAAAGACTGGCCACTTTTTGATTTTAATCCAAGTAATTTTACAACTTCACTAATTGTTTTATATGCATATAAAGATTTATCTGTCATATTTAGAATTAATAAAATCTTTAAATTCTTTTGAAGGTTTGAACAATACAACATTTCTTTTCGAGATAGTTTTTGTTTCTTTAGTTTTTGGATTTCTACCAATTCTTGAATTTTTTAATCTTATTGAAAATGTGCCAAATTTAGAAATCTTAAGCTTATTCTCTTTTTTCAAATTAGTGATTATTAATGAAAAAAATTCATCAATAATATTTTCTGAAACATGTTTAGAGAATCCAATTTGCATATAAACTAGGTTAACTAAATCTTTTTTAGTTAAATTGATTCTCATTAATTATATGTTATCTTTTATTTTATCTATCAAATTTCCTTTTACAATTCTATTGCAAACATCTAATGAATTAGAAAAACCAATAAAATCTGTACCACCATGACTTTTAACTACAGGTGCATCAAGACCAATGAAAATAGCTCCATTATATAACCGTGGATCTAGACGCTTTTTAAATCTTTTTAAATTTGATATATTTAATAATGATGAAATTTTTCCAAGAATGTTTCCACTTAAAGCTTGTTTTAGTTCATCTGTAATAAAATTAGCCGTTCCCTCGGCAGTCTTTAAAGCAACATTTCCTGTAAAACCATCAGAGACAATAACATTCACTTCACCATTCATAAGTTCATTTCCTTCTATATAACCAGAAAAATTAAAATTATTTTGTTTTCTTTCATTTAATATTTGGAGTGTCTCTTTTATAGTTTCATTACCTTTTAGTTCTTCTGTTCCAATGTTTAATAAGGCAACATTTGGATTTTCTAATGGATATAAAGACTTATAGAGTGAGGCACCCATTATCGAAAAATCAATTAAATTTTTTGAGCTACATTCAATATTTGCACCAAGATCTAAAACTACACTCATACCTTTTTTATTTGGCCATAATGCGGATAAAGCAGGTTTATCAATATTTTCAATCATTTTAAGATTTAACTTAGCTATAACTAGCAAAGCTCCTGTATTACCAGCCGAAATCACAATATCGTTTTCTTTTTTTTTTACACTTTCAATAGAAAGCCACATGCTTGTATTCTTACCTCTTTTTGCAGCTTCTAGCGGACTATCAGTACTTTTAACAATATTTTCAGTGTGTATTATTTCATAAAAATTTTTATCAATTTTTTTATCTAAATATTTAATAATTTCACTTTTGTTTCCAAAAATTTGAAAAAAATTTTCATGATTTGATTTATGATTGTGAATAATTCCATCAATTACTTTTTTTGGAGAACCATCTCCACCCATTGCATCAACTGCAATTTTTATTAAATCTGACATTGGATAATTTTAAAGTATTTATTCTTTTGGGTCTATAACTTGACGGCCTTTATACATGCCAGTTTTCAAATCTAAATGATGAGATAATCTATATTCACCTGATTTTTTATCCTCAATCACATTTTTAGATGAGAATTTCATATTTTGCGACCTTCTCATACCAGTGCGTGATGGTGTTTGTTTTCGTTTAGGAACTGCCATAATTACGGATTACTTACACTTTTTAGAAAATAATTCAAATTTTTTTTTGTTAAATCTTCTTTAAAATCGTCAAAATATTCAATTAAATAATCATTTTCATCTAAATTATCTAAAAATAATGAGAGTTTTTTTCTTTTTTGATCTTTTGTATAACTATCCCAAAAATGAACATCAGAAACAATCGAATGAAATGTATTAATATAATCTTTCATTTTTTTGTTAATTGATTGATCACCATAGCCAATTTCACGAATACTCAATTCGAGTTGTCTAAAAATAAAGTCATAAATTTCTTGTAATTTGGTTGTATTTTTTTCATTTTTATAAACCTTTAAAAAAAAGGCAAAGTGTATAAGAAAAAACATTAGTCTATCTGAAAATGTATCTTGTTTTTTAAAACCATTATAAAGTTTTTTATTAGTGGTTAATTTAACTAAATTATTATAAATATTGATATAATCTTTCATTATGACAAAAATATTGATTTTTATTATAACACTCTTATTAACAAATTGTTCCTTAAATAAAGTTGTTCATCATCATGGCGTACATAATCTTGAAAAAAAACAATTAAAGTTAAAGTCAAATATTACAAATAAAAACGATATTATAAAATTAATGGGTCCACCGTCAACAAAAAGTACATTTGATAAAGATGTTTATATATATATTGAAAGAAAAACTAGCAGTACAAAATTAACTAAGTTAGGTAAAAAGACCTTATTGGTAAATAACGTTTTAGTATTAGAAATTGATAATAAGGGAATTCTAGTAAATAAAAAATTTTATAATAAAGATGATATGGAAAAAGTTAAATTTGCGCAGTCTGAAACAACAATTTCTTATTCCAAAAGAACTTTTATTAATAACTTTTTAAGCACACTTAGACAAAAAATAGACGATCCTTTAGGTAAAAAAAGAATGAAAAAAGATAAACCTGCTATTACGGCTAATAGTAGTAATGCTACTATATTTGTAATCTTAATCATCGGGTTAACCGCTGGACCAGCTGTATCTTTATAAGGATCTCCAACTGTATCTCCTGTTACAGCAGCTTTATGAGCTTCTGAACCTTTACCACCATGATTTCCATCTTCAATATATTTTTTTGCATTATCCCATGCTCCACCACCAGCAGTCATTGACACCGCAACAAATAAACCTGTTATGATGACACCAAGTAGCATTGCACCTACAGAGGCTAAAGCTGCAACTTGTCCACCTATAGCAAAAATTATAAAATATAAAACTATTGGAGATAGGACTGGTAATAATGATGGGATTATCATTTCTTTTATAGCTGCAACAGTTAATAAGTCAACCAACCTAGCATAATCTGGTTTTTGTTTTCTTTTCATTATACCTGGAAATTTTTTAAACTGTCTTCTGACTTCCACTACTACTGCTCCACCTGCTCTACCAACAGCTTGCATTCCCATAGAACCAAATAGATATGGAAGCATACCACCTATTAACAAGCCAACAACTACATACGGATTAGATAAATCAAAAGTAACAACAATTCCCTCAAGTTTTGAACCAGCTACTTTTGAGAAATGTTTTATGTCTTCTGTATAAGCAGCAAAAAGTACTAATGCTCCTAATCCTGCCGACCCTATAGCATAACCTTTTGTAACAGCTTTTGTCGTATTTCCTACTGCATCTAATGCGTCAGTAGTCTTTCTAACATTATTTGGTAATTTTGACATTTCAGCTATTCCGCCAGCATTATCCGTTACCGGACCATAAGCATCTAATGCAACAACCATACCAGCTAAAGCCAACATTGTTGTTACTGCAATTGCGATTCCATAAAGACCAGCAATATGGTTAGTAAAAAGTATTCCAGCTACAATTATTAATGCAGGAATTGCTGTAGCTTCTAAAGATATTGCTAAACCTTGAATAACATTTGTACCGTGACCAGTGGTTGATGAGCTAGCAACACTTCTTACTGGTCTATAATTTGTACCAGTATAATATTCGGTAACCCAAATTAACAAACCTGTTATTACTAAGCCAATAACGCCACAATAATATAAACTCATACCTGTAAAAGATTTATTATTTAAATTATAAGTTTTATCCAAACCAAGAACAAAATCAGTAACTGGATAAAGTATTGCTAGAGATGCGATTGCTGAAACAACAAAACCTTTATATAAAGCATTCATGACATTTTTACTTTTACCGAGTTTTACAAAAAATGTTCCTAAAATAGAGGTCAAGATACATGCCCCACCAATAGTTAGAGGATAAATCATCATCGACATATCACCTGGAAAAAAAATAGAGGATAAAACCATTGTAGCAACTATGGTAACAGCATAAGTTTCAAATAAATCAGCGGCCATACCTGCACAGTCACCAACATTATCACCAACATTGTCGGCAATAACAGCTGGATTTCTTGGGTCATCTTCAGGGATACCAGCTTCAACTTTACCAACTAAATCAGCACCAACATCAGCACCCTTCGTAAAAATACCTCCGCCTAATCTTGCAAAAATCGAGATTAATGATGCACCAAAACCTAATGCAACTAATGCATTTACAATTTCTCGTTCATCAACATTAAATTTTAATAATAAATAATAATAAACAGCTATGGCTAATAAAGCTAATCCAGCAACCAACATTCCAGTTACAGCACCAGATTTAAATGCTACTGAAAGACCTGAAGCCAAACCTTTTCTAGAGGCTTCTGCTGTCCTTACATTAGCTTCAACAGAGACTAACATTCCAACATAACCTGCAATACCAGAAAGTGTAGCACCAATTAAGTAGCCCAAACCAACTAATGGACTAAATGCAACACTAACAATTATCAAAACAACCACACCAACTATTGCTATAGTTTTATATTGTCTAGCCAAATATGCTTTAGCACCTATTTGAATAGCTGATGCAATTTCTTGCATCTTAGAGTTACCTGCACTTGAACTTAAAATATTTTTTCCAGTAAAATATCCGTAAACAATTGATAAAAAACCTGCTGCAATCGTGTATAAAAGAATAGTTTCGACAGTTGAATT
>QCMO01000014.1 GCA_003213695.1 Pelagibacteraceae bacterium AG-422-C23
AGCCGTTTGAGATAAATTTTAATAAAAATAAGGTTATCGATGAGGGATTTGAAAAGGCCTTTTTAGAATTAATTTCATTGATTGTTAATTCAGCTGATCAAAAAAAAATCAAGATGACCAAATTAAATGAAATAAAAGGAATGGTAGAAAATTTTTCGATTAAAGAAGAAAAGTTTATTAAGGAAATTTATTACGTGAATTTAGGAGTATCTTTTAATAAAAAAAAAGTTTTCAATTACTTGGAAGAGAAAAATATTTTCCCTTCAATTCCAGAGAGAAAAAATATTTTATTTATACCGATAATTATCGATGAAACTAAAAAAGATTTGTTATTATTCTCAAAAAATAAAATTTTTAATGAATGGAATAAATTTTCAAAAAGTTCTTTTTTAATTAATTATATTTTACCAACTGAAGATCTTGAAGATTTAAGATTAATAAAAAGTAAATATGATGATATCGAAAAGTATGATTTCAGAGAAATTACAAAAAAGTATAACCTAAATGATTCCATTGTAGCACTTATTTTTAAAAATGAAAAAAATATAAGAGTTTTAAATCGAATTTCAATCTCAGAAAATGTAGTTCTTAAGAATCAATCATTTTCAAATATAAATATAGATAATCTTAAAGAAATTGAAAAATTTATATTTGAATTAAAAGTAATTTATGAAGATTATTGGAAAAATTTTAATCAAATAAACACATCAATTAAACTAACATTGAATATTAAAATTGACAGCTCTGAAAATTTGAAAATATCAGATTTTGAAAAAACTTTAAAAGAAAAGGATTTAATATATGACTTTTTTATTACTAAGTTTGATAAAGATTTCATTTTTTATCAAATAATCTTTAATGGTACTCCGAATAGTTTTTTAAAAACAATGAAGGATAATAATTATGATTTTAATACTAATAATAAAATTTGGATTCTTAAATGACAGGCAATAAACAACAAATTATTAAATTTAATTATGATAAAAATTTTGGTAATGATGATTTTTATATTTCGAAAAGTAATCAACATATTTTCGATTTGTTAAATAGATGGCCAAATTGGGAGAAAAATTTCTTAAATATAAGTGGTGAAAAATTTTCTGGAAAAACACATTTGATGAATATTTTTTTAGAAAAATTTAAGGGAGTAAAATTTGAAGCAAATTCTTTTAACAATGAAAACCTAAAAAGTATTAAAATTTATCAAAATATAGTTTTAGAGAATTTAAAAGAGGATATCGATGAGAAATTAATTTATACTTTGTTTAATATTGTTGATCAAGATAATAAGTATTTAATTGTAACTTCTTCTAAACCAATTGTTGATTTAAATTTTGAGTTGAATGATTTAAAATCAAGAACTAAAAATTTTCTTCTTCAAAGTATAGAAAAACCTGATGATGAACTAATGTTCGCACTTATTTTAAAAAATTTATCAGATCGTCAAATTTCTTTAGACAAAAAGTTAATTAATTATATAATTAAAAGAATTGATAGATCATATAGCAAAATATTTAAATTTATATATAAGATTGACGAATTAAGTTTGAAAAATAAAAAGTCTGTTGATTTTAAAATTATCAAAGATGTTTTGGAGGAATAATTGAACAAATACAGAAGTCACAATTGTAACGCTTTAAGAAAAAATGATGTAGGAAATAAAGTATTACTGTCCGGGTGGGTAAATAAAAAGAGAGATCATGGAAATCTTTTATTCATAGATTTAAGGGATAACTATGGAATAACTCAATGCATTATAGATAAAGAAAATCAGAATTTTAATGAGTTGGAAAAAATTCAACTTGAAACAGTAATAAAAATTATTGGAAATGTTGTTGATAGGTCAAAAGAAACAATTAATAAAGATATAAATACTGGCGAGATAGAGGTTGCTATAAATGATTTTGAGATTCTAGGTTCTTGTAAAGAATTACCAATGCCAGTTTTTAGTGATCAAGAATATTCAGAAGAAATAAGGCTTAAATATAGATTTTTGGATTTGAGGAGAAAAAAAATTCATGAAAATATCATTTTAAGATCAAAAGTAATTTCTTTTATAAGAAATGAAATGAACAAATTAGGATTTTTAGAATTTCAAACTCCTATTTTAACTTCTTCAAGTCCAGAAGGAGCAAGAGATTTTTTAGTTCCAAGTAGATTAAATCCTGGAAAATTTTATGCCTTACCCCAAGCTCCACAGCAATTTAAACAACTGATAATGGTGTCTGGCTTTGATAAGTATTTTCAAATAGCTCCATGTTTTAGGGATGAAGATGCAAGAGCAGATAGGAGTCCTGGTGAATTTTATCAATTAGATTTAGAAATGTCATTTGTAGAGCAAGAGGATGTGTTTAATGTAGTTGAAGATTTATTGGTAAAAACTTTCAAAGAATTTTCAAATAAAAAATTAATGTTTGAGAGATTTCCTAAAATTTCTTATTCCGAAGCTTTATTGAAATATGGAAGTGATAAGCCCGATTTAAGAAATCCACTCATTATAAATGATATTACGCAAATTTTTACTAGAGAGGATGTTTCTTTTGAAATATTTAAAAAATTAGTTAAAGGTGGTTCGAAAGTACGTTGCATAGTTACAAAAAATACCAAGGATAAACCGAGAAGTTTTTTTGATAATATAGATAAATGGGCAAAAGGTGAGGGGGCTGCTGGCCTTGCATATTTTACTTTTGAAAAAGATAATAAGATTTTAGCCAAAGGACCTGTTGGAAAATTTTTTTCAGAGGAAGCTCTTAAAGAAATTATGAATATAACAGAGGCTAAAGTAGGTGATAGTATATTTTTTGCATGCGGCAAACAAAATGAAATAGAAAAAATAACTTCCGCAGCTAGAGAAAAAATTGCAAAAGATCTTAATTTAATTGACGAAAATATTTTTGCTTTTTGTTGGGTAGTTGATTACCCGATGTTTGAAAAAAATGAAGTAACTAATAAGATAGAATTTAGTCATAATCCTTTTTCAATGCCGCAAGGAGATTTGGAAAAACTTAACTTTGATAAACCTCTAGATATTTTAGCTTATCAGTATGATATTGTTTGTAATGGTATCGAATTATCCTCTGGCGCGATAAGAAACCACATACCAAAATTGATGTATAAGCTTTTTTCAATTGCTGGGTATAACAAAAAAGAAGTCGATGAAAAATTTAGTGGTATGATTAATGCCTTAAGTTATGGCGCACCACCTCACGGAGGTATTGCCCCAGGGATAGATCGTATAGTAATGTTGTTAGCTAATGAAAAAAATATAAGAGAGGTAACAATGTTTCCAATGAATCAAAATGCTCAAGATTTAATGATGAATGCTCCATCAGAAGTGAATGAAAATCAGTTAAAAGAGTTAAACTTGTCTCTCAAGTTAAAAAAATAATTATTTTTTACCTTTCAAACTTATCTTAACATCTGATAGATCAACTAGATTTTTTTTGTAATTATTTCTTACAAAGCCTTTACTTGTTATATCTTTCACAATTTTCAAAAGTTGATTTTGGTCTTCTGTATTTTGTTCATCTAAATTATTATTCTCATTTGAACCAATAGCTGGGGTATGAGCAAGATCTTCTCTATTTTGATAAGAAATGGCAAGTTCTCTAAAAATATAATCTAGTATTGATGAAGCACTTAATATTCTGTCATTACCATGAACTTTACCAGATGGTTCAAATTTTGTTCCTACAAATGCACTAATAAATTCATCAAGAGGCACTCCATATTGCAATCCTAATGACACAGCGATAGCAAAATTATTCATTAAGGCTTTTACTAATTCACCTTCTTTGCTAGTATCAATGAAGATTTCACCAATTTTTCCATCTTCGTATTCACCTGTATGCAAATAAACTTTGTGGTCGCCAATAGTAGCTTTTTGGATATAACCTTTTCTTCTATCAGGCATACTAAATCTTTTATCTGATTTTTCTGAATTATTATTACTAGCATTTATAAATTTTTCTAAATTTTTTGCTGCAGGCTCTTTATTTTCTGAAACAACATTTACATTTTGAGTTTCAATAATTTTTTTATTATTTGGATCAAGACTTTTTGTTTTTCTATTATCAAGCTTGACATCTAATACTTCAAATTTTCCATCATCTCTTTTTTCAAGATTTTTAAGCTCTGTTTCATTTACGTCATCTAAATAATGATTTACTTTAAACGTGCATGTGTAATATGTCTCAACTAAGTATTTTGCCATTTAACCCCAATTTTTTAAAATTAATTTGAATAATGATTCATTTAATTTATATACAAAATCAAATTTTAGTCTAATTTAAATTATACAATTTTGAATTGAAATATTTAATATTTTTTATGTTGACACTTTTAAAAAAAATTTTTACTTGGTGGAATCAGGACACCTTTGGAACAAGAATCAAAACAATTTTAAGTGGTAAATTTGTAGGTAAAGATCACTTGGGCAACAAATATTATGAAAATAAAAAAGGAAAAAGATGGGTAATTTATTCTGATGAAATTGATGCATCTAAAATTCCAGTTGAGTGGTATTCCTGGATACACTTTACACCTAATAAAATTGAGAAAACTCATAACTTTAATAAATATGATTGGCAAAAACCCCATCAACCTAATCTAACAGGCACAGAAAAAGCTTATTATCCAAATAAAAATAAAAATGCTGTTGAAAAAAAATATAAAAGCTGGAAAAATTAGTATTTTTTTAATCATTTTTTTATCTTTTCTGACTTATTTTGAAGCAGTTAATGCTAATGATCTTGAGGGTAAAACTACTGAAATTAAAGTGTTAGACAAAATTAGCTCAAAAAATATTTTGATAAAACTTAAAAATGGTCAAGAAGTTAAACATAAAGATTTAATGATTAAAAGCATGAAATGTAAAAATTCTGAATTTGATGATAACCCTGAAATAACAGCATATATTCAAGTAAAAGATTTAACGAGAAATAATAATGATGAAGTATTTGTATTTAATGGATGGATTTTTTCCTCTAGTCCATCGATTGCTCCTTTTGATCATCCTGTCTATGATATTTGGTTGGTAGGATGCAATTAAACTATTTTTTCTTTATCAAGCCAACTTACATTAAAATCAGAATCGATAAATTTTTTGTGATTTAATAGTTTTTTATGAAGTGGTATTGTTGTAGTAATTCCCTCTATTACAAATTCATCTAAAGATCTATTCATTCTTTGTATTGCTTCAACCCGATTTCTACCATGACAAATGAGTTTACACACCATGCTATCATAATATGGAGTTACCTGGTATCCCTGAAATATTGCTCCGTCAACTCTCGTTCTAAATCCAGAGGGTTGATGACACATACCTATTTTTCCTGGTGAAGGTTGAAAATTTTTACTTGGATCTTCAGCATTAATTCTACATTCAATTGCATGACCTCTTGGATTTACATCAGACTGTTTTAAAGCAGTTTCTCCAGTGAAAGCGATATGAATCTGTTCTTTAATTATATCTATTCCAGTAACCATTTCTGAGACAGGATGTTCAACTTGTACTCTGGTATTCATTTCTAAAAAATAGAATTTTCCATCCTCGTAAATAAATTCTACAGTTCCTGCACCTTCATAACCAATTTTACTCACCATTCGGACTGTCTTATCAAACAGATCTTTTCTGATTTCATCATTTAAAACTGGACTTGGAGTTTCTTCAATAAGTTTTTGGTGTCTTCGTTGAACTGAACAATCTCTCTCGTGCAAATGTACTGTTCTATTTTTTCCTGCTAAAATTTGAACCTCTATATGTCTTGGATTCTGAAAAAACTTTTCTATATAAACTTCATCATTCCCAAAATATTTTTTTGCTTCAGATTTAGCTGTTGAAAAAAGAGTTTCAAATTCATTTTCTTTATGAACAATTTTCATACCCTTGCCACCTCCACCTCCTGAAGCTTTAATTAAAACAGGAAAACCTATCTTTTTACAAAGATTTTTTGCTTCCTTAACATCTTTAACTCCTCCCTCGGAACCTTCGATTACTGGAAGACCATTTTCTTTTGCAATTTTTTTAGCCTGAATTTTATCTCCCATCATTTTAATGTGTTTAGAGGAAGCACCAATGAATTTAATGTTATTATCTTCTAGAACTTTTGCAAAATTTGCATTTTCAGATAAAAATCCATAACCTGGATGGACAGCTTCTGCACCAGTTAAATCAACAGCAGACAATAAAGCTGGAATATTCAAATAACTATTAGCAGGTTGGTGAGAGCCAATGCAAATACTTTCATCAGCTAATCTTACATGCATACTATCTCTATCTACATCTGAATGAACTGCAACTGTGGAGATACCCCATTCTTTACATGCTCGGATTACTCTAACAGCAATTTCTCCTCGGTTAGCTATCAAGATCTTCTTAAACATTATTCGAGAATAATTATTGTTTGTCCAAATTCAACTGGCTGACCATCTTCAACACAAATTTCTTTTACAATACCATCAGAAGAAGAGGGAACATGATTCATTGTTTTCATAGCTTCAACAATCATTACAGTATCACCTTTTTTAATTTTTTTTCCTACTTCAACAAATTTTTTTGCACCCGGTTCTGGTGCATGATATGCGGTGCCAATTATTGGCGAGGTTACCTCAAGACCAGATTTTTTATTAGTAATGCTTGAAGGCTCATTTTTTATAGATGAGCTTGCATTTAATGGAGCATTTTGATTACTGATTGAAACGTTATTTTTAGAAACTTTTATCTTAGTATCTTTCTCTGTATATTCTAATTCAGTTAAGTTAAATTCATTAAGGTAATCACTTAATTCTTTAATTATTTTTTTATCAATTTTCATTTTTTAAAAGCTTTTGCATTGCAATTATGGCTAAAATATAACCATTAGCACCTAAACCAAAAATACCACCTGAAACTATATCACTTATCAAAGATTTGTGTCTAAATTCTTCTCTTTTAAATATATTTGATATGTGTAACTCAATAATAGGTTTTTTGTAAATGTTTAAAGCATCTCTTATTGCAACTGACGTATGAGTAAATGCTGCAGCATTTATAATAATACCATCAAATTTTTTGATTGAATCTTGAATTAAATTTACAATTTCACCCTCGACATTAGACTGAGTAAACTCAACACTTAAACCTAATTCTTTTGATTTACTTAAACAATTTTCTTTTAATTTTTTGAAGGTAATAGTACCATATTGTGATTGTTCTCTTTCACCTAATAGATTAAGATTTGGACCGTTGATAATAATAATTTTATTATTCATCCATCTCTTATATACGATGAAAAAAATAAAAAAAATAAAAATTAAATTAAACGGACGAGAAAAGTTAATTAATGATAATCTGAGAATTCAAACTTTGATTAAAGATTTAAAAATACCTTTAAAAAAAGTGGCAATTGAACTAAATCAAGAAATAATAGATAAAAAAAAGCTTAACAAAATAAAAATAAAAAAAAATGACAAAATTGAGATTGTTCACTTTATTGGGGGAGGTTAAAATTGTTAAAAGATAGACTATCTATTGCAGGCAAAAAATTCAATTCCAGATTAATAGTTGGAACAGGTAAATACAAAAGTATGAGTGAATGTGCCAAAGCAATTAAACTATCAGGCGCTGAAATTGTAACTGTTGCTGTGAGAAGGGTAAATATAACCAATAAAAAAAAACCATTATTAATGGATTACATTGATCCAAAAAAAATTACATACTTACCAAATACAGCAGGATGTTTTAATTCAAAAGAAGCTTTAAGAACATTAAGACTTGCCAGAGAAATTGGGGGTTGGAAATTAGTAAAACTTGAAGTCTTAGGTGATAAAAAAAATTTGTTTCCAGAGATGATTGAGACTCTCAAGTCTACAGAAATTCTTACAAAAGAGGGATTTAAAGTAATGGTTTATTGCAATGATGATCCTTTGATGGCTAAGAGATTAGAAAATGCGGGTGCAATTGCTATTATGCCATTGGCAGCACCAATAGGTTCTGGTTTGGGAATTTTAAATAAAGTAAATATAAGGATAATAAGATTACAAACAAAACTTCCTTTAATAGTGGATGCAGGGTTGGGACAAGCCTCTGATGCGACTATTGCAATGGAATTAGGGTGTGATGGAGTTTTGGTAAATACTGCTATTGCGAAAGCAAAAAAACCTTTTGATATGGCTTTAGCATTTAAAAATGCTGTCTTAGCTGGTAGACAATCTTATCTTTCTGGAAGAATCCAAAAAAATCTCATGGGAAAAGCATCTTCACCTACAGAAGGTGTTATTTAGCCTTTTTATAAAATTTTTTTTTTCTAAATGGTTTCTTTTTAAATTTCTTTTTATCTTTAAAGTCAATAACATTTCCTTCTTTTTTTTGTTGTTCAAGATTTTTTAATTTTTCAAAATGTTCAATTAGTTGAATAGTTTTTTTTGATTTATTTTTTATATCAATTATGTATTCAGGGATGACTAAGTTACTATCTATAACTATATCAATTTTCATTTTATTTTTTTTCTCAAAATATGTTAAATCCTCTATGAAATTTTCTTTTAAAAAATCAGATATTTTTTCACATACTTTCAACTCTACAAATTTCGCTTTATTAAGAACCGCTTTTAACTCAACTAATTTAAGTAATTTTAATGCAAATGACTCATCAGTCAGGTTTACTTTCCATTTTATTGCACTTTCCCTTAATCTTTGCCTAGACATTTCTAATAAACCAAAATTACTAATTCTACCTATTTGAATTCTAGCTCTATCACTTCTACATTTTTCTTTAAGTCTTCTCTCAACAAGTTTTCTATTACCAAAACTTAACATATCAATAAAATCAATGATTATTAAACCAGATAAATCTCTTATTTTAATTTGTCTGGCTATTTCATCAGCAGCTTCAAGGTTTGTATCAAGTGCTGTGCTTTCAACATTTTTTTGTTTAATAGAGCTGCCTGAGTTGATATCTATTGATACTAAAGCTTCTGTTGGGTTAATTACTAAATAACCACCAGAGTTAAGTTTAATCTCAGAGTCAAAAATTTGATTTAATTTTTGCTCAATTCCTTCTTCAATAAATAAAGGAGTTTTACCTCTATATTTTTTAATTTTTTTTGTATGTGATGGCATCATCATTTTCATAAAATTTTGTGCTTTTTTGTAGCCTTCATTACCTTCAACGATTACGTTTTTTGTATTTTCATCATACATGTCTCTTAATGTTCTTTTAATAATTTCACTTTCTTGATGTATTAGGGATGGTGCTATTGAATTTATTGCAGTGTCTTTAATTTGATTCCAAGTGTTAATAAGTGTTGTCAAATCATGGTTTATTTCATTTTTAGTTTTATTGCTACCAGCAGTTCTCACAATTAAACCCATTTCCTTTGGAATTTCTATTTCATTCAAAATAGATCTTATTTTTTTTCTGTCCGCAGGATTAAAAATTTTTCTAGAGATCCCCCCTCCTTTAGGAGTATTTGGCATTAAAACAATATATTTTCCTGCAATAGAAATAAATGTACTAAGCGCAGCACCTTTTTGTCCTCTCTCATCTTTAATTACTTGTACTAAGATAACTTGATTTGGTTTGATTACTTCCTGTATTTTATATCTTTTAAATTTAGTTCTATTCTCAATCTTTTTATTTTTTTCTTCTTGATTATCTTTATCTTGATCTTGAGGTTCTTGTTTTTCTATAGGATCATCAATTTCTAATTTTCCTTCAGCTAAATTTTCTTCTTCTTTAGCCTCTACTTCTTTTGATAATTCTTCTCTAACTTTCTCTTCCTCTTGTTTAATTAATTCTAAATCACTTTTAGGTATTTGATAATAGTCTGATTGAATATCATTAAACGACAAAAAACCATGCCTCTCTCTTCCAAAATCAATAAATGCCGCTTGTAAGGATGGTTCAATTCTACTTACTTTTCCAAGATATATGTTATTTTTAATGAGATTATTCTTTACACCTTCGTATTCATAATCTTCAATATTGCTGTCTGATTTGAGCACAACTCTTGTTTCATTAGGATGCGAGGCATCAATGTATAAATTTTTTTCCATATGTTTTTATTTGATTGATTCATTTTGATAATTAATAATAAAATTTTGTTCATTCTTATGCCTTATCTTTAACAAATTCCGATATATAATGGAATTAAAATGAACAAACATATAAAAAATATATTCATTGCTTTTATTAGCTTTTCGTTGATTTTATCAATTCTAGTGTTGATAATTCTTTGGAATTTTTCAAATAATATTCCAGATTACAAATTCTTAAAAAATTACAAGCCTCCAGTATCGAGTAAAGTATATTCTGGTAAAGGGAATCTAGTAGCTAATTTCTCCAAGGAAAAAAGAATATTTGTACCTTATAATTCAATACCAAAAAATGTAATAAATGCTTTTTTATCAGCTGAAGATAAAAATTTTTTTTCTCATCCAGGTGTTGATGCAAAGGGTGTACTTAGGGCTGTAATTAATAATATTCAAAATATAATGACTTCAAAAAGATTGGAGGGTGCTTCAACAATTACTCAGCAAGTTGCTAAAAATTTTTTATTGACAAATGAAGTAAGCATAAATCGAAAAATTAAAGAAGCAATACTTGCATTTAGAATTGAGAGAGCTTTATCAAAAGAGAGAATTCTTGAGTTATATCTGAACCAAATTTATCTTGGTAGTGGAGCATATGGTGTAGCAGCAGCTAGTCTTGAGTATTTTGACAAATCGATTAAAGAACTCAATTATGAGGAAGCCTCTTTACTCGCAGCATTACCAAAAGCTCCTAGTAAGTATAATCCTTATAGAGATAAAGAATTAGCTAAATTTAGAAGAAATCTGGTATTAAAAAATTTATTTGATAATGGTTTTGTAGATCTTCAAACTTTTCAGAAATTAAAAACTTCAGAAATTAAATTAAAAAAAAAAGAAAAAATCTTTTTAGAGGATGCACAATATTATATAGAAGATGTGAGGAAAAACATAATTGATAAACTTACTTATGAAAAAGTTTATAAACAAGGATTTAATATTAATACTCCTATTAATTTAGAATTACAAAAAGTTGCCACGGAGTCACTGAGAAATGGTTTAGAAAAATATGACAAAAGAAAAGGGTGGAGAGGTGTATTAACTAACAAGTCATATAATAAAGATTGGTTTAAAGATCTAGACAAATACTCTTTAGAAAAATCAATAGATTGGAAAATTTCAATAGTTAAAAAAATTGATCAATTTGAAACTGAAATAGAAACACAAGATAATATAAAAGGTATAATTGAATACAAAAATATTTCTTGGACTAAAAAAGAATTTGAGGAATTATTTAAGCCAGGAGATATAATTTATACAAAAAAAATAAAAGATAATAAATTTAGTCTTAAGCAAGTTCCGAAAATAAATGGTGGTATCGTTGTAATGGATCCTTTTACAGGAAGAGTTTATGCGCTTAGTGGTGGATTTAGTTTTAAAAATAGTGAATTTAATAGAGCCACTCAAGCATTAAGACAACCAGGATCAGCCTTTAAACCCTTTATATACGCACTTGCCTTGGAAAACTCTTATACTCCCTCAACATTAGTTTTAGATGCACCGCTAGTTTTAGATCAGGGGTCTGATCTTAAAATGTGGAAACCAGAAAATTACGGAAAAAAATTTTACGGACCATCTACACTTAGAATTGGTTTAGAAAAATCTAGAAATCTTATGACTGTAAGAATTGCACAAAATTTAGGAGTAAAAAAAATTGTTGAATTTTCTAAAGAACTTGGAATATATGACGATCCTGAAGAACTTCTCTCTATTTCGTTGGGATCAAAAGAAACAACTTTGCTTAAATTAACTTCAGCATATTCAGCATTTGTAAATGGAGGAAAATTAGTTGAGCCAATATTAATTGATAGAGTTCAAGACAGTGAAGGAAATACGATTGTAAATAATGAAAAAAGATCATGTGCAGATTGTAACCAGATCTCATTTACAAGTAATTCTTATCCAAATATTAAAGATAATTATAAACAAGTTTTTTCACCTCAAACTGCTTATCAAATTACTTCTTTATTAGAAGGTGTAATTACCAGAGGAACTGGAAAAAAACTTAGGAAGTTAAAATTAAATCTTGCAGGTAAGACTGGGACAACAAATGAAAATACAGATGCATGGTTTATTGGATTTACCTCAAATTTAGTGATCGGTGTATATGTGGGTATGGATAATCCTAAGCCTTTAGGAAAATTTGAAACTGGATCTAAAACAGCACTTCCAATTTTTGAAAGTTTTGTAAAAAGAGCTATTAAAAAATTTGATGCAAGGCCATTTAAAGTTTCTGACGGTATAACTATGATGGTAGTTGACTCATCAAATGGACAAAAAGCTAAGTTTTCCTCAAAGGATACAATTATCGAAGCTTATAAAAGCCAGAATATAAAAGATGGTAAGGTATTATTTTCAAATAAAAATAGATTAGATACAAATAATATATTAAGGTTTTATTAATGGAAGATAAATATTTAAATTATAAAAAAGAGATAGAAAAGATAAATCAAAGAGTTAAGGAGTATCTTTGAAAAAAAAGATATTTTCTCAAAATTAGATAATCACAACAAAAAAATGCTTAATGCTGATTTTTGGCATGATAAAATTGAATCAAAAAAAATTGTTAAAGAAAAAAAATTATTTGAAGATTTAATAAATTCTCTTAATGAAACCTCAAATAAAATTAAAGATTTAGATGAATTGAATGAATTAGCCATTCAAGAAAATAATAAAGAAATTCAAAATGAGGTTTTTGAGACAATTAAAACTTTAAGAAAAGTAGCAAGAAAAAATGAAATAAGATGTTTTTTATCGAATGAGGCTGACTCTCTCGATTGCTATATTGAAATTCATGCTGGAGCTGGTGGAACTGAAAGTCAAGACTGGGCTGATATGTTAAGAAAAATGTATTTAAAATGGTCTGACTATAAGAAATTTAAATTTAGCCTTATAAGCGAACATAAAGGAGATGAAGCTGGAATTAAATCTTCGACAGTAAAAATTGAAGGTGATTATGTTTTTGGATGGTTAAAAAAAGAGTCAGGAATTCATCGATTGGTAAGAATTTCCCCGTTTGACTCAGGAGCAAGAAGGCATACTAGTTTTGCTAGCATATGGGTATACCCTGTGGTTGATGAAAATATAAATATTGAAATATTAGATAAGGATTTGCGAATTGACACTTATAGATCAAGTGGCGCAGGAGGCCAACATGTAAATACCACTGATAGTGCAGTAAGAATTACTCATATTCCATCAAAAATTGTAGTTCAATGTCAAAATGAGAGATCTCAACATAAAAATAAAGAAACATGCATGAACATGTTAAAAGCAAGACTTTATGATTTTGAAATTAAAAAAAAAGAAAAGGAATCTCAAAATCTTGAGTCCTCAAAATCAGAAATTGGTTGGGGACACCAAATTCGTTCGTATGTTTTACAGCCATATAGATTAGTAAAAGACAATAGGACAAACTATGAAAGCACCAATCCAGATAAAATTCTTAATGGAGAAATAGATGAGTTTTTAGAGCAATCACTTTATGAAACAAAATGAAAAAAATAATATTTAGATTATTTATAATACTTTTTTTTACAATCAGTATAGCAATTACTTATTTAAGTACTGTAGGAATAGAAACATCAAGATTAAATAATCAAATAAGTTTAATCATTAAAAATTTAGATGAAAATCTAGAAGTTGAATTAAAAAAAGTAAAAATAATATTAAATCCTATTAAGCTTGAAATAAATGCAAAAACTTTGGGTCCAAAATTTAAGTTTAAGGATAAATCTATTGAGCTTGAAAATATTAATACACAAATTTCAATAAATTCATTTTTAAATGATAATTTTTCACTCAAAAATCTAGAGGTTTCAACTAAATCTATAGAAATCAATAAATTTATTTCGTTTATAAGAAATTTTAAAAATAATCCAGAAATGTTTTTTTTAGAGAAAGTAATTAAAAAGGGTTATTTGATATCCGATATAAAATTAGAATTCGACGAGGATGGAAATATTAAAGATAATTATCAAGTTAAAGGTTTAATTAAAGATACTAAATTAAATTTTTTTAAAAAATATAATTTAGATAAAATTAACTTAAACTTTTATTTTTCCAAAAATAAATTTGAATTTAACGAAATTAATTTACGTTTAAATAATACCCAATTTTCGTCAAAGAAAATTGAGGTTGAAAATTTAAATAAAAAATTAATTATTAAAGGTCTAATTGAAAATGAAAATATATCATTAAATGATAAGATTGTTAAAAATTTTCTAGAAAAAAATTTCTCAAAAATAAAATTTAAGAATTTAATATTTGACTCAAAAAATCAATTTTTTTTAGAAGTTAGTAAAAAATTTAAGATAAACAAAATTAATCTGTCATCAGAAATCAAATTAAAAAATATACAAGTAGCAAACGACTTAAATTTGAAAAAAATTTTTCCAAATATTAAAAAAGAGATAAACTTAAATAATCATCTTTTAAATATAGATTTTGATAAAGATAATTTAACCATAAAGGGCAGTGGAGGGATTTTAATTCAAAATACGGAAGATATCATTAATTATAATTTTTTTAAAAAATCTAATTTACTAAATTTTGATACCAAATTAATAATAGATAAAAACCCTCTATCTTTCAATTCTTTAGGATATCAAAAAAAACCAGATGCCAAAATTGAGATTATATTAAAAGGCACTCATAATTTTAATGAAAAAACAGATATTGAATTATTTTCTATAGTAGAGAATAAAAATTTATTTCAAATAAATCAACTATCTCTAGATAAGAATTTTAAAGTAAGAAATTTTAAAAAACTTGATTTAAATTATTTAGATAAAACTTTGAAAAAAAACCAAATCAAAATAATTCAACAGAAAGGTTTTTACAATCTTACCGGATCAGAATTTAATGCAGATAGTTTAATAGAAAATCTGATTAATAATAATGATAATAAAAATTTAAAAATTTTTAATAAAGGTTTTGATTTAAATATAAAAATTGATCAAGTATATCTTGATAATAAGCATATTATTAACAATTTATTTGGTAAATTAAATTTTAAAAATAACGAAATGGTTAATGCAGAAATTAATGCAAATTTTTCAAACTACAAAAAATTTAAGTTTACAGTAAAAACTATAAATCAAGAGAAAGTAACAACCTTATACTTAGATCAAGCTGAACCCTTAGTAAAAAGATATAAGTTTATTAAAGGCTATAAAGGTGGTTCACTTGACTTCAATTCCTCAAAAAAAGAAAATGTATCGACTTCAAATTTAAAGATATATGATTTTAAATTAAATGAATTACCTATTTTAACAAAATTACTTACTCTTGCATCACTTCAGGGTATTGCTGATATTTTATCTGGTGAAGGCATAACTTTTGATGAATTTGAGATGAATTTTAATAATCAAAAAGATTTAATGACAATTAATGAAATTTACGCAATCGGCCCAGCTATCTCGATTTTAATGGATGGATATGTAGAAAAAAATAAATTGGTTAGTTTAAGAGGCTCTTTAGTTCCAGCAACTACTATCAATAAAGCTATCGGTAATATACCAATTCTAGGAAATATATTAATTGGTAAAAAAACTGGTGAAGGTGTTTTTGGTGTAAGTTTTAAAATTAAAGGACCCCCTAATAATTTAGAAACAACAGTTAATCCAATTAAAACTCTTACACCAAGATTTATAACGAGAACTTTAGAAAAAATAAAAAAAAATTAGACTAATTCAATTTTAATGTGTCTTTTTTTTCCTATAGATAGTTTGAGATAGTTATGATCAAATAATTCTTCAACTATCAAAAATTTATCATTTTCTATAATTTGATTATTTATTTTAATTGCGTTTCCTTTTATTAATCTTCTTATTTCACTTTTAGAATTTTCAAGTTTTGAAATAACTATAAGATCAACAATATTAATTTTCTCTTGTAAAATTGATTTGTTAATTTCTACAGAAGGTAAATTTGAACCTGATGAATTTTCAGAGAAAGTTTCTTTAGCAATTTTTGCAGACTTTATTGCTTCATTTTTTCCATGCAGTAGTTCGGTTGTTTTATTTGCAAGTAATATCTTGAGATCGTTGATATTCGCTAAATTCAAACTTTCAATTTCCTCAGTTTTTAAATCTGTAAAAAATTTAAGAAATTTAATTACATCTCTATCGTCAGTATTTCTCCAAAATTGCCAATAATCGTAAGGAGACAAAAATTTTTTATCTAACCAAATAGCTCCATTTGCAGTTTTACCCATTTTTTCACCAGATGCTAAAGTGATTAGTGGTGTTGTCAGACCATATACATTTTTTTCTGAATGTCTTTTAATTAACTCAACCCCGTTTATAATATTTCCCCATTGGTCTGATCCACCAATTTGAAGAACACAATCTTTTTTTTTATTTAATTCTAAAAAGTCATAAGCTTGAAGTATCATATAATTAAATTCCATATAGCTCAGAGATTGTTCTCTTTCGAGTCTTGTCTTAACACTATCAAAAGTTAACATTTTATTTATAGTAAAATGTTTTCCAATATCTCTTAAAAAAGAAATATACTTAAGATTTTTTAGCCATTTATAGTTATTTACAAATATTGGTTTTGTTTTTCTGTTATTTGAACTTAAAAATTTCTTTAATATTTTTTCAATATTCTTTGAATTTTTTTCTATCTCTTTTTCTGATAGAATTTTACGTGTTTTATCTTTTCCAGATGGATCTCCAATTCTTGTAGTACCACCTCCAAGAAGCACAATTGGTTGATGCCCATGATGTTGCATTAATCTAAGGCACATTATTTGGAGAAGACTACCTACATGAAGACATTCAGCTGTACAGTCAAAACCAATATAAGCTTTGATTTTTTTTTTATCTAATAATTTTGATAAATCATTTTCATTTGTACATTGATAGAAAAATCCTCTATCTTTAAACTCTTTTAAAAATTTATTCATAAGCTTATAGTTTTACAATATACAAATTTTACTAAAAAAGAATATTAATGAAAAAAAAAATTTTCACAGCATTAGGATTAATGTCAGGTACCTCCATGGATGGTATTGATTTATCATTGATTAAATCTGATGGATATACTGAATTTACCCATATTTTAGACAAATATTTTGAATTTGATAAAAGCCTTCAAAATCATCTTATAGATTTAAGAAATAAGCTTTTTACAGATACTGATTTAAGCAAATATTCTGAAGAAATAAAAGAATTGGAAAAACAATTTACCTTATTTAATGGCAAGGTCGTTAACGAAGTTATAAAAAACTATAAAGGCAAAGTTGATATAATTGGTTTTCATGGACAAACGATTTTTCATGATGTTAAAAAAAAAATCTCAAAGCAACTTGGAGATGGCAAATTATTATCTCAAATAACTCAAAAGATTGTTGTAAATAATTTTAGACAAGAAGATTTGAATAATGGTGGTCAAGGAGCACCTTTAGTTCCAATATTTCATGAATTAGTATCTAAATTTTTTGTAAAAAAATATGATTTGAAATTACCTATCAATATAATTAATATAGGTGGGATCACAAACATTACTCAAATTATTTCTAATAACAATATTTCAGAATTAAATCTTAATGCATCTGATATAGGCCCTGGTAATTGTTTGATTGATGAGTGGGTGAGAAAAAATTCAAAAAAAAAAATGGATGAAAATGGGGAAATTGCAAAATCAGGAAATGTTGATGGCTTAATTTTAAATCAATCTAAAGAAAATTTTTGTATCAATTCTTATGAAAAATCTTTAGATGTAAAAGATTTTGAAATTTCATTTGCTAAAGGATTATCTTTCGAGGATGGTTGTGCAACCTTAACAAAATTTTCTGCCTATTTAATTGCAAATGGTATAAATCACTTTAATGATTTATCAGTTAGTAAAAATTTAATTTCCGGAGGGGGTAGAAAAAATAATTTTTTAATAAATTCGATTAATGAATATTTAAATAAAAAAATAACTAAATTAGAAAAAATTGATAATTACGGGCTAAATGGAGATTTCATTGAGTCGCAAGCATTTGGATTTCTCTCAATTAGATCTTTTTTAAAATTACCTATATCTTTTCCAAATACTACTCGTTGTAAAAGTCCAACAGTAGGCGGCATACTAAATAAAAACTTTTAATTAATAAAGTGCAGTTTCTTTTTTTATATATTTATTTAAAGTTTTAGATAAATAATTTTCATTTTTTGAAAAAAAATGATTTGCATCTGTGATAGACTGAAATTCAACATTTATTCCTTTCTGATCTTTAAGTCTCTTATCAAGATCTATTAGATGTTCATTTGGAACCAATTCATCTTTTTTGCCATAAACCACCAAACCAGAGGTTGGACACGGAGATAAAAAAGAAAAATCATAAACATTTGGTTGAGGAGAAATTGCTATGAATCTATTAATCTCAGGTCTTCTCATTAATAATTGCATTGCAATAAGAGATCCAAATGAAAAACCTGAAACCCAACATTGAGAATTGTCAAAATTCTCTCTCTCTAACCAATCTAATGCTGCAGCTGCATCAGCGAGTTCACCTTGTCCATTATCAAATTCACCATCACTTTTGCCAACACCTCTAAAATTTACGCGACATACTGAGAAATCATTTTCCATAAATGTATGAAACGTTTCAACAACAACTTTATTATTCATTGTTCCTCCATATTGAGGATGTGGTTGTAAGACTAGAGCTATAGGTGATGTATTTTTTTTACTTTTATAATATTTTGCCTCAAGTCTTCCTGCAGGTCCTGGTATAAATATTTCTAAAATCTTGTTTTCCATATTTGAAATTGATTATTATTCTCAAAAAAAAATTACATTTATCACAACTGCGTGACAATATGTTAGTTTTTTTTCATATTAGATACTTGACTATTTTAGTCAGGTTTATATATACCCCCTAAAACAGAGACTTATGAAACTTACTTCTAAAGGCAGATATGCGGTAATGGCTTTAGTGGACTTGGCGAGATTTAACAATATCAACCCAGTTTCCCTTAGAGACATTTCATTAAGACAGGGAATATCCTTAGATTACCTGGAACAAATCTTTTCAAAACTTAGAAAAAAAGAAATTGTTCAAAGTGTAAGAGGCACCCAGGGTGGTTACATTCTAAACAGAAAAGCAAAAGAAATTAAGCTTACAAATATTTTTGATGCTGTAGATGAAAAAGTTAAAACAGTTCAATGTAAAAAAGATTCAAAAAAAGGATGTAATGGCAGATCAACAAAATGCCTTACTCACAATCTTTGGGATGAACTTGAAAATCATATTAACAATTTTTTTGAAGAAAAAAGTTTAGAAGATTTAATTAAAGACAATATTGAAAGAAGAGTTTAAAAAATGGACACTAGAGAAAAAGATATAGAAAATCTAAAGGATTATAAATACGGTTTTACAACCGATATAGAAAACATAAGAGCACCAAAAGGACTTAATGAAGATGTTATTAAGTTTATCTCGAATATTAAAAAAGAACCAAAATGGATGTTAGATTTTAGATTAAAAGCTTTTGAAAGATTTAAACAATTAAAAGAGCCAAATTGGCAAAAACCAAAATATCCTAAAATTGACTATCAAGATTTATATTATTACTCAGCTCCCAAAAGTATGAAGGATAAACCTAAAAGTTTAGATGAACTAGATCCTAAACTTTTAGAGACTTATAATAAATTAGGTATTCCTTTACAAGAACAGGCAAGACTAAACGGTATTGCGGTGGATGCAGTTTTTGACTCAGTTTCTGTT